>JALGUI010000012.1 GCA_029820915.1 Candidatus Zipacnadia bacterium
CGTGCTTCATCTCGCCGGCCGAGTAGCCCTCGGCGTGGATGTACGAGATCTCCTTGAGCTTGAGCGCGCCCTCCATCGCCGACGGCAGGTTGACGCCGCGGCCCAGGAACAGGGAGTTCGGCGAGCGGTAGTACTTGGCCGCGACCGCCTTCACGTCGGCCTCGCGGTCGAGCAGCATCTGCGCCTGCTCGGGCAGGCCGAGCATCGCCCGGCGCAGCTCGATCAGCTCGTGCTCGGATGCGGCACCGCGCACGTCGGCGAAGTGGGCGGCGAGCAGCGTGATGGTCAGGATCTGCAGCGTGTAGGCCTTGGTGGACGCCACGCCGATCTCGGGGCCGGCCTGGATGTAGACCACGCCATCGGACTCGCGCGCTATCGAGCTGTCCACCCATCGGACTCGCGCGCTATCGAGCTGTCCACCACGTTGACGACCGACACGACCCTGGCGCCCTTCTCCTTCAACTCGCGTAGCGCCACCAGGGTGTCGGCGGTCTCCCCCGACTGGCTCACGATGATGGCCAGCGTGTCGTCGAGCACCACCGGGTCGCGGGCGCGCAGCTCGGCGGCCAGGTCGCACTCGGACGGGATGCGGGCGAGCTTCTCCATGAGGAAGCGCCCCACAAGGCCCGCGTGGAAGGCGGTGCCGCAGGCGGTGAAGACGACCTTGCGCAGGCTCCCGATCTCCTCCTCGGTCATGTTGAGCCCCTCGAGCGTGATGGCCTTCTCGGGGTCGGTGAGGCGCCCGAGCAGGCACTCGCGCATGGCGCGCGGCTGCTCGTGGATCTCCTTGTGCATGAAGTGCTTGTGGCCGCCCTTCTCGGCTGCGTCGGCGGGCCAGGGGACGGTGTAGGGCTCGCGCGCGACCGGGTTGCCCTCGAGGTCGGTCAGCTCGATGCCGTCCCGGGTGATGACCGCCATCTCGTCGTCGTCGATGACGTAGACCTGGTCCGTCCATTCGCGGACGGCGCCCATGTCGGAGGCGATCCAGTTCTCGCCGTCGCCGATGCCGACCACCAGCGGCGAGAAGCGGCGGGCGGCGATCATCTGGTCGGGGGCGTCGGCGCATACGATGCCGACGGCGAAGGCGCCCTCGAGGTCCTGGACGGCGCGCCGGAAGGCCGCCGCGAGGTCGCCCTCATAGTACCTGTCAACCAGGTGCACGATGACCTCGGTGTCGGTCTCGGAGGCGAACTCGAAGCCCTCCTCCTGGAGCCGGTCGCGCAACTCGGCGTAATTCTCGATGATCCCGTTGTGCACCAGCGCGATGCGGCCGTCGCCCGACACGTGCGGGTGAGAGTTGGCCTTCGAGGGCTTGCCGTGCGTTGCCCAGCGCGTGTGGCCGATGCCGAGGGTACCGTCGAGCGGGGTCTCCTCGAGTTCGTCGGCGAGCGCGGCGAGCTTGCCGACGACCTTGACGACCTCCAGCTCGCCATCGACTATCACTGCGATGCCCGCGGAGTCATAGCCCCGGTACTCCAGTCGCTTGAGCCCGGCCAAGCATACCTCCGTGGCCTGGCGTGTGCCGATGTACCCTACGATGCCGCACATGGACAATTCTTCCTTTCGGGAAGTGTGGCGAGGTTATGGGCCGGGCCGCTCCGGCTCCGGCGTTGTCACAGTCTCGTCCTCTTCGGGGGCCGGCGGCTCGTCCGAGCCACCCCCCTCTGAGGTGTCCGACCCGCCGTCGTCAGGCTGTACGCCCTCGGCGGGGCCCTCCTCCTGGTTCCCCGGCTGCTCGTCAATGTCCTCCTCGGGCTCTTCCTCGGGCTCCTCGTCAGGGGCGGCCGGCTCGGAGTCGCCGGCCGATGGCTCGGCCCCGGCGCCCGACGTGGCCGAACGGGTCGTGACGGTCACCTCGACCGACGCCGCACCCAGCACCGACAGCTCCGCCGGCACGTTCAGCGGCACCGTGTAGGTCTTGGAGCCGCGCAGGCCGGAGATATTCACCGAGACCGTGGACACGGAGCCGACGGCGTCGAGGCCCCGCTCGCCGGTCACCGTGACGCCCGGCGGGGAGGTGGTCACGCCCACGACACGCCAGCCCGGCGGCGGGTTGCCCAGCACCGCGCGCACGGGCACCCACTTCACGCTCACCTGCCGGAGCGAGATGGCGACCTTCACCCTGGCGGGGTCGAAGCCCACGCCGTTGACCACGACGTCGCGATGGTCGCGCGCCTCCACCTCGGCCTCGAACTCCATGGTGCTGTTGAGTCCCGAGGCGTCAACTACGACGACCACCCGTGCCACGCGCCTCACGACGCTCGTCGCGCCGATGACCGTGACCTCTTCGGGGTCAGGGCGCACGCTCTCGATGACGAAGCCGCTGGCGGGTTCCCCGCGGCGGATGGCGTACACGGGCCGCGCCCGCCGGATGATCTTGTCGAGTTCCACCGCAGCCGTCGTGGGGTAGCCGGGCAGCGTGGACAGCGTCTGCGGCACACCCACCACCCGCAGAGCCACCTCGTTCTCCCCCACCTTCGCATCGCGCAGGTTCGCCTCCAGGCGGATGCGCCCGACCTGCAGGTACTCCAGCGCGCTCTCGCGGCCGCGCAGCCGAAGCTCGACCGTCTGAGGCGTAACGCTGATCGTTGCCAGGTCGGACGGCTCGCCGATTGGCCTCACCGGCACTGTGATGGCCTGCGTGGTCTGCGGGTCCTCGGCGCCAAGCACGTAGAACCACAGGATGATGGCGATTCCCAGCGACAGCGCCTTCAGCGGCCAGTTGTCCAAGCTGGACTCGAGCATGCCGCTCATCGCCTCAGTGGCGGCAAGATTCGTGCCGGGAGCGCCGACGGGTCGCGATCCCATCGGCGCGCGGCGTCATCGGCGCCAGAACAGCAGTCGCTGCCGGTCATCCGGCGCCTCGAAGAGCTTGTTGAGACGCTCGGCGAGTTGCGTGCGCTCCAAGTCGGGGCTGAGGTTGCCGTCCACCGCCAGCGACATGGCCCCCGTCTCCTCGGACACCACCACGACCGCCGCGTCGGTGCGCTCGGACAGCCCCAGCGCCGCCCGGTGCCTCATGCCCGTCGTTACCGACAGGCCCGGCTGCTCGGAGTGCGGGAGCACGCAGCCCGCGGCCACGATGACGTCATCGCGGATGACCGCGGCGCCGTCGTGCAGCGGGGTGTTGGGATAGAAGATGGTCACGAGCGCGTCAACCGAGACCCGGGCATTGAGCGTCTTGCCGGTGCGCGTGATGTCCATCAGCCCGCTGTCGCGCTGCAGGACCATCAGGGCGCCAATCCGCCGGCCCGACAGCTCCTCGGCGGAGTCAACGATCTCGGTGATGACCCGCTGCTTGGTCGCCGTCTCGACGCGGCCGATCTGCACCCCCAGCACCCCCGCTCTGCCCAGACGCTCCAGTGCCATGCGCAGTTCAGGCTGGAAGATCACCACCAGCGCAATGACGCCGGGGAGGACGAGCTGCCCCAGCATCCAGTTCAGGGTCGGCAGCCAGGAGGTGGCCCACAGCAGCACGAGGACGACCATCAGGCCGCGGATCACCGAGCCACCGCGGGTGCCCTGCAGCAGCAGCAGCCCGCGGTACACGATGTACGTGACCACCAGGATGTCCAGCACATCGACGATGCGAATGCTGAGGAGGATGGCCGTCAACTGTTCCACCAGTCCGGCGCCCATCGAGAATGTCCTGAGGTCGCGGCCTTGATACTGGCTCCGAGGGGACAGAGAGGCGGGCACAAATATAGCATAGCGCGCAGACAGCGTCAACACGACCGTGGACGGGCGGTGAGCCCGGCTCGCCCCATGGGAGCGTCCGCGCTGCGGGCCCGCGGTGGGCCTTGTCCTGTGAGCGCGAAAGCGGTATGATTCGTGCGCGCCGCGAATACTGCGCAGGGAGCTGAGCCATGGACCGCTCGGAGAGCTTGATGAGCCGGGTCTTCGCCGAGCCCGGCCCCGACAATACCCAGGCCACGCTGCGGCTCGCCGTCGAGCGGGCAGGCGCGCTCGGCATCGACCAGATGGTCGTGGCCACCAGCACGGGAAAGACCGCGCTGGCGGCCGTGGAGGTGTTCGATGGCGCCGTGATCGGCGTTACGCTCGCGGCCGGCCACTGGGACAGGTACTGCCCGCCGGACCCCGACATCATCGCCCAGGCCGAGGACCGTGGCGTGCGCCTGCTGACCTGTCCGCACGCGCTGCTGGGCGCCATCGACAGCGCCGTGAGCGGCATCGGCGGCGTGGCGACCGCGGAGATTGTCGCGCGCACTTACTACACCATCTGCCAGGGAGCGAAGGTCGCCGTGGAGTGCGTCCTGATGGCGGCGGACGCCGGGCTGCTGAACATGGACCGCGAGGTCATCGGCATCGCGGGCACGGGCGGCGGCGCCGACACCGCGCTGGTGATCGCTCCCGCCTTCACCAATACCTTCTTCGACCTGCGCATCCGCGAGGTCCTGGCCAAGCCCAGGTAGCGGGGCGCCCCGGGGAACGTGATACGGTCGTGCTCGACAGGATATTCATCTACGACGCGCCGGATGCCGCGGGCCTGGACATCGGGGTCGTGGCCCGGCGCCTGGACGAGCTGCTGCCCGACACCGAGGTCGAGACGAGGACCGACTTCTTCACCTGGCGCCTGGGGCAGTTCGAGCCCGGGCAGGTCGCTGTTCTTACCGAGCAGATAGCGGAGCGGCTGGACGAGCGCGAGGTCCACGACCTCGTGGCGCCGGAGCGTCGGTCCGACCTCGAGCCGGTCACGCCGGACGATCGCGATCTGGGAGCCGTCTACCTGGCGGAGCCGCTGCAGGACGTGCTGCGGGCCATGCTGCCCGCGGAGGAGCGCGGGGTGGCCAACCTGCACCTCGCCTACATCACGCAGTGCATCGGCCGATGGGTGGCGGAGGAGAGCTACTTCCGGCTGCAGATCATCCGCCACGGCGAGCCCACGATCATCTCGACCACGGGCTTCGTGGAGGCCCCCGCGCTGCCGCGCGAGTACGCCTTCAGGCGCGCGCAGCTTGTGGGCTTCGGCATGGAGGAGGCGGCCGAGGAGCTCGACGCACGCTTCGCGGGCAAGGCGCTGGGCCACGCCGACGCGCGCATCAACCGGGTGGCGACGGGGTTTGCGCTCAAGGCGGTCTTCCGACAGGCCTTCGCCGAGGATGGCTGCGACGAGCCGACCTGCCCGTTGCACCCGACCGCGACCCACGATGAGCTGGCGCGGGCGTACCTGGACGACGACTCGCGGCTGTGCGACCGCCACGCGCGCATGCTCACCGACGCCGGGCGAGATGCGCCCGAGCCGTCCTGAGCGCGGAACCAAGGTGACGCCCGGGGAGTCAGTACGCCCGACGGCGGCCTACCGAGCCGTGAGACACCAGGAGTGTGGAGCGCGAGGATGAGCAAGAGGCCCAATCGAGTTCTCCGGGTGTTCCGGGTCTTCAACGCCCTCATCATCATGGGGTCGTTCGGCCTTGCCGGCTTCATGTACGGCGCCTACGAGAGCGTCAAGTCGGTCCTGCCCGAAGACGCCGACCTGACGCAGTACAAGCCACTGGGCACCACGGAGATCTACTCCACCGAGCGGCACAGGGACGGCACGGTCACTCACACCCTCCTGGCGCGGATCGCCAAGGAGGACCGCACGCCGGTCGAGCTGTCGCGCATCCCCGGCCACCTGCGCCAGGCCACCGTCGCCATCGAGGACGAGCGCTTCTACGAGCACCGGGGCATCGACCCCAAGGGCATCGTCCGCGCCGCCATCACGAACTTCCGGAGCAGGGCCATCCGGCAGGGCGGCAGCACGATCACGCAGCAGCTCGTCAAGAACGTGTGGCTGACGCAGGAGCGCACCATCGACCGTAAGCTCAAGGAGATCATGCTCGCCCTGCAGTTCGAGACCAAGTTCTCGAAGGACGAGATCCTCGAGATGTACCTCAACGAGGTTTACTACGGCCACGGCGCTTACGGGGTGCAGGCGGCCGCGAAGGCCTTCTTCGACAAGGACGTCTCGAAGCTGACGCTGGGGGAGGCGGCGCTGCTGGCCGGCCTGCCGCGGCGGCCGAACTACTACTCTCCGTACGTGGACCCGGTGCGGTGCAAGGACCGCCGCCGCGTTGTGCTCGCCAAGATGGTCGAGATGGGCTACATCACGCCCCAGCAGGCGGTCGAGGCGGACGATGAGCAGATCCAGAGCCGGCTGGCCCCCTTGCAGGAGCGCGGCGTGGCCGTGCTGCGGGCCCAGTACTTCACCAACCTGGTGATCCGCGAGCTGTGCGATGACCCGCGCTACGGGGACGACGCGGTCTACAAGGGCGGCCTCCGCGTCTACACGACGATCGACATGCGCCTGCAGGAGGTCGCGGAGAAGGAGCTGACCGAGCAGATCGAGAGCCTGCGCAGCAGGCGCCGTATCTGGCCGGCGCCGGTCGGCCAGGGGGCGCTGGCCTGCGTGGACGTGCATACCGGCGACGTGCTGGCAATGGTCGGCGGCGTCGGCGCCTGGGAGGAGACGCAGTTCAATCGCGCGCACCCCGCCGGGCCTCCCTGGGGACGGCAGCCCGGATCATCCTTCAAGCCCTACGTGTTCGCTACGGCCTTCGAGTCGGGCTACAGCCCACGTTCGGTGTTCAGCGGCGCCCCGCTCCGCATCGGGACCTGGGCGCCGGTCAACTACTCGGCCAGCCAGGGTGGCAACTACTCGCTCAAGGCGGCGCTGGGGGCGTCGGTCAACCTGGTGGCGGTGCGGCTGATTCGCGCCGTGGGCATCCAGAAGACCGTGCGCTACGCCGCGCGCATCATGCGCCTCCCGGAGGAGCGGCTACGCGCGGTGCCGTCGCTGGCGCTGGGCACGTCGGAGATCTCGCCGCTCGAGCACGCGCTGGGCTACGCGACCTTCGCGGCGGGCGGCCTGCGCCCCACGATGCGCCTGTACCACACGATCCGCGACTACACGGGCGAGCTGATCGAGTACCGCGCGCCCGAGCAGGTGCGGGTGATCTCCAAGCCCGCCGCCATCAGCCTGATAGAGTGCCTGCGATATGTCGTCACCAGCGGCACGGGACGCCGGGCGAGCATCTCCGGCGTGGCCGCCTGTGGCAAGACCGGGACCACCCAGAAGAGCCGCGACGCCTGGTGGGTCGGCTTCACCCCCGATCTGAGCTGCGCCGTCTGGGTGGGCAACGACAACAACAAGCCCATGCGCGGCGCATCGGGCGGCGGCTTCGCCGCGCCGGTCTGGCGCGAGTTCATGAGGCAGGCCATCGACATCCTCGGCTGCAACGGCAGCTACCCGGAGGGCACCGGCGTGACGGCGTCGCGCAGAGGCCAGGCGGGTGACGACGAGGAAGACGAAGAAGAGGAAGAGCTGGAGGAGCTGCCAATCACGACGCCACGACGCGTGACCGTCTGCGCCGTCTCGGGTGGATTGGCGACGCCCTACTGCCCGGACACCATCGAGCGGATACTGTCGCCGGGTGAGAGCGCGCCGGGCATGTGCACCATTCACCGCCCGCCGCGGCGCGCGTCGGCCGATACGGGCACGCCGCCGGCCGCCTCGGGCGGGGGGCAGCAACCGACGACCGGCGGCGGCCGCACCGTTACCGTCACGATCTGCACGCAGTCCGGCCGGCCGGCCGGGCCGTACTGCCCCGATACCGTGGAGCGCAGCTACCCGGCGGGCAGCGCCCCCGGCGGCCAGTGCACTCTCCACGGTCCGCCCAGCTCGTCACCGACGCCACGGCCCGAGCCGGTGCCTCCCGAGCCCGAACCTGAACCCGAGCCCGAGCCGGCGCCCGAGCCGACGCCCGTCCCCGAGCCGGAGCCGGCGCCACAGCCGATGCCCTCGCCGCCTCCCAGCGACGCCGCCGCCCCGCCGGGCGGAGGCGCGTGAGGACAGGTGGATAACGCCCCCGTGACCGGATTCGACCTCCGACTGAGGGTCTTCGCGCTCTTCATCAGCGCGCTTCTGGCGCTGCTGACGGGCCGCTTGTGGATGCTCCAGCTCACCCGATGGGTTGACTACACAGGGCAGGCGCTGGCCAACCGCACCTCGATCGTCAGCACCCCGGCCCCACGCGGTCTGATCTACGATCGCGAAGGGCACGTCATCGCTGAGAACCGCCCCAACTGGAGCATCATGGTAACTCCGGCTGAGCTTCCCGAGGACGGTGCCGAGCGTGAGAAGCTCATCAGGCGGCTGGCCAGCATCCTGCGCGACCGGGACGTCAGCACCACGCAGGTGCGCGAGGCGATCGACGAGATCTGCGAGCAGGCCGTCGTCACGCCCATGCCCCTGGGCGAGTTCGCGGAGGACCTGCCGATCGAGGTGGTGGCCCAGGTCGAGGAGCAGCGCCTCGACCTGCCCGGCGTCGGCGTCAGCGAGGGCTTCAAGCGCCACTACCCGTACGGTGACCTCGCCGCCCACGTGCTGGGCTACGCCCGCCCCATCAGCGGCGAGCAGTACGAGGAATGGCGAGAGTTGCAGTACCCCACCACGGGCGAAGATGTGCCGTCGGAGGAGGAGCTTGGCGTCCAGCCGTGGCGCGACGACCCTGTCTACGGCCCGAACACGATCTTTGGCCAGAGCGGCATCGAGGCATCCTGCGAGCTCGACACGACCGTGGACCCGCCCGTGCCGGTGCTGCAGGGGCGCCGGGGCATGCGCGTGTGGGAGGTGGACGTCTTCAACCACCCGCTGCGGCTGATCCGCGAGGAGCGCGTCCCGCAGCAGGGCGCGGGCGTCTATCTGACCCTCGACCTCGACCTCCAGCGCGTCGCCGAAGAGGCGCTCGACCGGGCTGTGGGCTCGCGGCGGACCGGCGCGGTCGTGCTGCTCGACGTGCAGACCGGCGAGATCCTCGCCATGGCCTCCAAGCCCAGCATCGACCCCAACCGCTGGGTCGCGGGGTTCTCGACCGAGGAGTACCAGCGGCTGGCCGAGGACGAGCGCCACCCGTTCTACAACAAGGCCATCTCCGGCACCTACCCGCCCGGGTCGATCTTCAAGATGATCACGGTGCTCGCGGCGCTGGAGACCACCGAGCTGTCGCCCGAGCAGGACTTCCAGTGCAGGGGCATCATCCATGAGGGCGCCGACCACCAGCCCTTCCGCTGCTGGCGGCGCGGCGGTCACGGCTGGATGAACATGTGGCAGGGCATCGCCCAGTCGTGCGATGTGTACTTCTATGAGCTGGTGCGCAAGGCCGGGACGACGTCCGACGCGATCGCGAGGTACGCGCGGCTCTTCGGCCTGGGCGAGGCAACAGGCTGCGGGCTGCCCGGCGAGGCCGCGGGGGTGGTGCCCGACCGCGAGTGGAAGGCCGATGCCCGCGATGAGGACTGGTACACCGGCGACACGCTGCAGCTCGCCATCGGCCAGAGCTTCCTGACCGTTACGCCACTGCAGATGGCGGTGGTGACGGCGGCCATCGCGAACGGCGGCACCGTTATCCAGCCGCGCATCGTGCGCAAGATTGAGTGGCCCGAGTACCTCGCGCGCGGGCCGACCCTGTTCAAGGCGAAGGTCGTCAGGCGTGTGCCGCTCGACCCGGATAACCTGAATATCCTGCAGCAGGGGATGCGACGCGCGGTGGTCGGCGAGCACGGCACCGCGCACAACCTGGCCGCCAGCGGCCTGTCGCTGGCGGGCAAGACCGGCTCGGCGCAGCACTACCTGGACAGGCCGACGCACGCCTGGTTCGTGTGTTACGGGCCGTACGAGCAGCCGCACTTCGCCTGCGCGGTGCTGGTGACCGAGGGCGGCCACGGCAGTGAAGTCGCGGCCCCGATCGCGCTCGCCGTGATGCGCGCAGCGCTGCAGAAGTACCGCGACGGCCGTCCCGAGGACCTGCAGGAGCTCCTCGATGAGGCCGAGGAGGCCGCCGCACAGGCCCACGGCGACTGAGGATGCAGGAGCCTGGCGACGCGAAAGAGACCGAGCTGACCCCATGCTTGTAGACGAGACCCGCCGAGACGAGTGGAACGACTTCGTGCGCGCCTCCGCCCACCCCAGCGTGATGCAGAGCTGGGAGTGGGGCGAGCTCAAGGCCGCCACCGGCTGGCGGCCAACCGTGGTCGCCGTTGAGGACGACGGTGGCATCGCGGCGGGCGCGTTGATGCTCGAGCGGCGCCTGCCCTGGGTCGGCCGCGCGCTGCTCTACGCCCCTCGCGGGCCCGTGCTGGACTGGGACGACGGCGAGATGCTCGCGCGGCTGCTCGGCGACATCCGCGCCCTGGCCCGCGAGCGCGGCGCCATCGCGCTGAAGATCGACCCGTGCGTGCCCGCCCAGCGCGCCGACGTGGTGGCCGCCCTGAGCCGGCAGGGCTTCCGCTTCGTCGGCTCCGATGACCCCGACCTGGGCGGTACCCAGCCGCGCTACGTCATGAAGACCGACCTCACGCCCGAGCCGGACGACCTGATGGCGAGCTTCCACAAGAAGTGGCGCTACAACATCCGGCTGGCGGGGCGCAAGGGCGTGACGGTGCGCGAGGGAACGCGCGATGACCTGCCCGAGTTCTACCGCATCCTCGAGGTGACGGCCGAGCGCGACGAGTTCCGCGTGCGGGGCGTGGACTACTACGACCGCCTGTACGATCTGCTGGTCCCGGCCGGGGTGGCCAAGCTGTTCGCGGCCGAGCACGAGGGCCGGATGATCGCCGCCGCCATCCTGTTCCGCATGGGCCACCAGGCGGTCTACGTCTACGGCGCGTCGGACAATGAGCACCGCAACCTCATGCCCAACCACCTGCTGCAGTGGGAGATGATGCAGTGGGCGCGGGAGCAGGGCTGCACGGTCTACGACTTCCGCGGGGTGACGCGCGAGGTCGATGGCGAGCCGGTCGGCGAGCTGGGCGGCCTGAACCGCTTCAAGAGAGGGTTCGCCGCCCGGTACATGGAATACATCGGGGAGTACGATCTGGTCTTCTCCCCCCTGTGGTACCGGGTCTACACCACCGCCCGGAGCCTGCGGGGCGGATAGCACCAAGCCGCCGCACGACCGGTGGGCACATGATGCGGCCGACCCCGCGGGTCGGCCGGGGTCGTCTCGTGACCGGGGCGAAGGCGCGGCGAAAACGAGGGGACTGCAATGCGTGAGATGATCGAGGAGATACTGACACAGGCCCGGTCGCGCGGCGCCGACTTCGCCGACATCCGGATCGCGAACGGCCAGGGCACGTCGATATCGGTCGAGGATGGCCAGGCCGACAAGATCCACTCAGGCGAGAGCTCGGGCGCGGGCCTGCGCGTCCTCGTGGACGGCGCCTGGGGCTTCGCGCCCACGAACCTGGTGACGCGCGAGGAGCTGCGCCGCTGCCTCGACGACGCGCTGGCCATGGCGCGGGCGGCCTCCGGCCATGTCACCGACCGGGGCATGGTTGCCGAGGTCGAGCCGGTCGAGGCGCAGGTGGACAGCGACGCCCGGACGGACCCGCGCGAGGTCCCGCTGTCCGATCGCGTCCGGCGCATCTTCGAAATCGAGCGGGTCGCCCGTGAGCGCGATGAGCGCATCGTCAACACCACCGCCGGCTATCGCGACGCCGCCGGCACGCTGACCATCGCCAACAGCTTCGGCACCTGGATCGAGCAGGAGGCCACGCGCTGCTCGGTGCGCGTGATGGCGACCGCCCAGAGCGGGGACGTGCGGCAGTTCGCCACCGAGAGCGAGGCAGGGCCGCGCGGCTACGAAATCATCGAGGAGATCGACCCGGAGGCGTGGGCCGGCGGCACGGCCGACAAGGCGCTGGCGCTGCTCGACGCCGCGCCGGCCCCGGCGGGCACCTTCGACGTCATCATCGACCCGCGGGTGTGCGGACTGCTGGTGCACGAGGCCTTCGGCCACAACGCCGAGGCCGATGCGGTGTGGGCGGGCGAGTCCATCCTGGCCGGCCACGAGGGCGAGCAGGTCTGCTCGGAGTTGGTGACTATCGTCGATGACCCGAGCATCGAGGGCATCAACGGCTCGTTCCGCTACGACCACGAGGGGGTGCCCGGCCGCCGCCAGGAGATCATCACCGGCGGCGTGCTGCAGGGCTATCTGCACAGCCTCGAGACCGCGGCGCGCCTCGGCGCCGAGCCCAACGGCCGGGCGCGCGCGCAGAGCCATCAGGACGAGCCGCTCGTGCGCATGAGCAACACCTTCATCGAGGCCGGCGATGCCACGCTCGAGGAGATGATCGCCGACACCGAGCGCGGACTGCTGCTCAAGGGCGCCTACTGGGGCTACGTATTCACGGCCCGCGGGCAGTTCACGTGCAACGTCGAGAACGCGTGGGCGATCGAGGGCGGAGAGCCCGGCCAACACTACCGCAACGCGTCGTTCGCCGGGCTCACCATGGAGATGCTCTCGCGCGTGGACGCGGTGGGCGACGAGATCAGCTTCGACCTCGGGGGCATGTGCGGCAAGGGCGGGCAGAGCATGTACGTGGACGCCGGCGGCCCGTATCTGCGCATCCGCGACATCGTGGTCGGCGGTCAGCAAGCAGCGGGGAGTGGACAGTGATGAGCGAGCTTCTGGACCTGGCACAGGCGGCGGTTGAGGCGGCGCGCGCGGCGGGAGCCGACTGGTGCGACGCCTACTGCGCCGACGTCACCGAGATCTCGGTCGATGTCGAGAAGAGCAGCATCAACAACTGCGCCACCATCCGCGATCAGGGCCTGTCGGTGCGCGCCTACACCAATGGCGGCCAGGGCTTCGCGAGCGTGCAGCAGCTCTCGGCGCACAGCGCGCGGGAGTGCGCCGAGCGCGCGGTGGCGATGTCCCGCGCCGCGCACCCCGACGCCGACTTCGTCGCGCTGCCCGAACCCGCGCCGTTCGGCGAGGTCGCCGAGCTGTTCGATGACGAGATGGCGGGGCTGGGCGCGGACGCCTTTGTCGGCTGGTGCGCGCGCGGCATCGAGGAGGCGCTGGCCGTCGCCGAGGACGCCATCGTGCAGGGTGGCGCGGGAGCGGGATGGGGCGAATCGGCGCTGGCCGGCTCGACCGGCGTCGCGGTGACACGCCGCGGCAGCTCCGCCAGCCTGTACTTCTTCGTCATCCTCAACCGCGACGGCGACGTCGGCAGTTTCTACGAGCACGATCAGGCGCGGCGGCTGGCCGACCTCGAGACCGAGGGCATCGCGACCAAGGCGGCCGAGGACGCCCTCAAGCAGCTCGGCAGCCGGCCGATACCGACCGCCCGCCTGCCGATCGTTCTCGGCCCGCTGGCGGCGATGGGCCTGGTGGGCTCGGTCATCGGCGCCGCCGATGCCGAGAGCGTGCAGCGCAACCGCTCGTACCTGGCGGGCCGAGAGGGAGAGCGCATCACCTCCGAGGTGTTGACCGTGCGCGAGGAGCCGCACGTGCCCGCCGGGATGCGCTCGGCGCCCTGCGATGGCGAGGGCGTGCCAACGGTGCCGCGCACGCTCATCGACGCCGGCGTGCTCACCACCTACCTCCACAACTCCTACACCGCGTTCAAGGCGGGCGTGGCCCCGACCGGCCATGCCTCACGCGGTGGCTACGGCTCGTCGGTCGGCATCTCCGCGGGCAACCTGCAGGTGCAGCCCGGCGGGAAGACCGAGGCCGAGCTCATCGCGGAGGTCGATGAGGGGCTCTACATCGCCCACGCGAGCCTCTCGCCCCACTCCATCACGGGCGAGGTCTCAACCACCGCCGACTTCGGCTACCGCATCGAGGGCGGCGAGCTGACCACGCCGCTTTCCACCACGCTCATCGGCAGCACCGCCGACGAGCTGCTGGGCGGCATCGACGCGGTCTCCAGCGACTACCGCGAGGAGCCCGGCTTCATCATGCCCAGCATCCGCATCGCCTCCGTCCAGGTGGCGAGCGAAGGGTAGTCACGGCGGGTACGAAGGCCACGAAAGCGACGACAGGTACGACAGCCACGGCAGACGGCCAACGACATCGGCGAGGCTGAACCCTCGCCGCTCCATACGACAACGACCGCGGCAACGGCGTCGCGCTGGAAGCTCCACGCGGAGAGGCGCCCCCCTTCCCTGGAGTCCAGGCGCCCTCGCCTGGACATGCCGTGGGGAGCCGACCGCCGCGACAACGGCCGCGGCAACGGCGTCGGGCTGAAAGCTCTACGCGGAGAGGCGCCCCCTTCCCTGGAGTCCAGGCGCCCCCTTCCCTGGAGTCCAGGCGCCCTCGCCTGGACATGCCGTGGGGAGCCGCTCGCCGCCGTCGCGCGCCGGCAGGTGTCCGTCACCGCCGGCGCGAATACGTTCCACCGTCACGTCACTCGGCCCGGCCGGGCGCCAGGCGCGTGGGAGCACGTCAATGGCAGTCGATATCGGCACCAGCCGCCAGGAGCAGATCGCCACGCAGCAGCCGCTCATCGGGCTGACCTGGCGCGCCCTGCTGCTCTCCGTCGTCTTCTGCGTCATCGCCAGCTACTGGATCGAGTGGTCCGAAGTCGTTACCTTCTTCTGCCAGGTCACGGAGGCGGTGCCGGCCGTCCCGGCGGTCGCGTTCCTGATCGTCCTGGCGGTGCTCAACCCACTGGTGCGGCGCATCAGCGCCCGTCTGTCCCTCGACCGGCGCGAGGTGCTGATGATCTACGTTTTCCTCACCGTCGCCACCTCGATGGCCGGCTGCGGCATCGCGCGCTTCTTCATCAACACCATCCCCGTGCCGTTCTACTTCGCGACCCCGGAGAACGAGTTCGAGTCCATCCACCGGTACATCCCCGAGTGGACGGTGCCGCACGACGAGGAGACGGTGCGACTGCTGTATGAGGCGTCCGAAACGGGCGCCATCCAGTGGGGACCGTGGATCGTCCCGCTCATCGCCTGGGGCGTCTTCTTCCTGGCGCTGTGGATCACCATGATGGCCATGATGGTCATGCTCCAGCGCCAGTGGTCGGAGAAGGAGAAACTGACCTACCCGCTGCTGTACCTGCCCGTTGAGGTGACCGAGGGCCTGGGCACCGGAGTGCTGGTGGCCAACTTCTTCCGCAATCCCGTCATGTGGACGGGCTTCGCGATTGCGGCCATCTACAACCTCACGAACATCATCAACGCCTACAACCCCGGCTTCACCGCGCTGGGCAAGTACTACGACATCGGCGCGCTGTTCACCGAGCGCCCGTGGAGCGCCATCCAGCCGCTACAGGTGCACTACCGGCCGGAGATGATCGGCTTCGGCTACCTGGTCAGCACCGAGGTGGCGCTGAGCATCTGGGCGTTCTACCTGCTGCTGCGGATAGAGGCCGTGCTCGCCGCGGGGGCGGGCCTGGATATCGCCGGCTTCCCGTTCGTGCAGGAGCAGGGCCTCGGCGCGTATCTCGCCATGGCGGTCTTCCTGCTGTGGATCGCCCGCGAGCACCTGGCGCAAGTCTTCCGCAAGGCCTTCACCGGCGACCCGTCGATCCGCGACGATGACGAGCCGATGAGCTATCGCCTGGCGGTCTTCGCCTTCGTCGGCGGCCTCGCCGTGGTCCTCGCCTGGGTCAACGCCGCCGGCATGGCGCTGTGGGTGGCGCTGCTGTACTTCGCGCTGATTCTGGCCGTGGCGCTGGTCTACGCGCGCATCCGCGCCGAGGTCGGCGTGCCGCTGATCTGGATGTTCCCGTACTACCAGCACTACAAGTTCATCAAGTACACGCTGGGCAGCGCGCCGCTCCAGGTGGGGGGGAGCTGGCAGACGCTGACTACCTTCACGACGCTTGTGTTCCTGTCGCGCGGGTACTACCCGGCGCTGATCGGCTACCAGGCCGAAGGCTTCCGGCTGGCGCGTGACACCCGCATCAGCCAGAGGTCCATGTCGTGGCTGCTCATCATCGCGATGGTCGTCGGCTTCTACGTGGCGATCTGGCTGCATCTGCGAGCCTACTACATGTACGGCTCGGGCGGGCTCACATCGCTGGGCGGGTGGGGCTACGGCATCGCCATGCAGGAGTACGAGCAGCTCACGGGCTACGCCAAGGGCCACTCCTCGCCCGACCTGTGGCGCATTGGCGCGACCAGCGCCGGCTTCCTCGCCACCGCCGCCCTGACCATCGTGCGCATGATCTTCCTGCGTTTCCCGCTCCACCCGCTGGCCTTCGGCATGGCGGGCTCGTACGGGAGCCTCATCTGGGGCAGCTTCTTCATCGTCTGGATCGTCAAGAGCATCGTCTTCAAGCTCGGCGGCATGTCGGCCTACAAGCGCCTGGTCCCGGGCTTCCTGGGGCTCGCCCTGGGCCACTACTTCACCGCCGGCATCTGCTGGGGCCTCATCGGCGCATTCGGCGGCGAGACCTTCCGGCGATACTACGTCTACTTCGGCTAGCGCCACGTTCAGCCCGTCCACGGAGACAGCGACCATGCGCATCGGCCTGATCGCCGGCAGCGGCATCGAGGACCTCTACGACGACCGGCGGGCGCGGCCGCGCACCGTCGCCACCGAGTACGGTGATGTCGAGGTCTACCTGCTGGACGCCGAGGGCCGCGAGGTGGTGTTCCTGCCGCGCCACGGCAAGGGACACTCGGTGCCGCCCCATCGCGTCAACTACCGCGCCAACATCCGCGCGCTGGCCGAGTTGGAGTGCCGGTGCGTGATCGCCACTAACGCCGTCGGCTCGATGAACCCGAACATGGGGCCCGGCGACTTCGTGGTCGTCGATCAGTTCCTCGACTTCACGAAGCAGCGACCGCTCACGTTCTTCGACGGCCAGGACGGCGTGGTGCGGCACGTGGACATGACCGAGCCCTACTGCCCGCGCATCCGCGAGGTGCTGCGCCGGGCCGGCGAGGGCGCGCCGGGCGGATCGCTGCACTCGGGCGGCACCTACATCTGCGCCGAGGGCCCGCGCTTCGAGAGCCCCGCCGAGATCCGCATGTTCGCCCAGCTCGGCGCGGACGTGGTCGGCATGACCGGCGTGCCCGAGCTGGTGCTGGCGCGCGAGGCGGGGCTGTGCTACGCGACGGCGTGCGTGGTCAGCAACTGGGCGGCGGGAATCGGCGAGGGCCCGATCACGCACGAGGAGGTCGTCGGGATCATGGCCGAGCGCGAGGCGGCGCTCGTCGCCCTGCTGCGCGCGGCCGTCGCCTCCCTCACCGACGACCCCGACTGCGCCTGCCACCACCCGTTCGACCGATGAGCGGCCACTACCGCACCTGGAGGACGGGCGCCCTCGCCCGTCCCGTGCCACGGGCGCCTCGCCCGTGGGCCGTGCCGAGGACCGAGACAGGAAGATCATCATGGAAGAGCACAACATCGGCCGCATCGAACGCGTTCACCTGCGCGAGGTCTGGCCGCACGAGGCGCTGGACTTCACAGAAAACCTCGACGTCCTCTCGGAGGAGCTGGGCATCACGCTCACCGATGCCGAGACCGAAGGGTCTGCGGGTGACTTCAGCGTGGATGTCGTCGCCAAAGACGACGCCGACCGCACGGTCGTCATCGAGAACCAGCTTGAGCGCAGCGATCACGACCACCTGGGCAAGCTGCTGACCTACCTCGCGATGATGGGGGCCGACGCGGCCATCTGGATCGTGAGCGAGGCGCGGCCCGAGCATGTGAGCGCGGTGAGTTGGCTGAATGAGAACTCCGGTGCCGACTTCTACCTGGTGCAGGTAGAGGCCGTCAGGATCGGCGACTCGGCGCGAGCGCCGCTCGTGCGACGTGTCGTGGGCCCGAGCCCCGAAACGCGCGACGTCCGGCGCAAGAAACAGGAGATGTCCGAGACCGAGCGGCTCCTTCTGGACTTCTGGACAGAGCTGCTCGCACGGGCTCAAGATCGTAGCGTCGGTCTGCACGCGAATGTGTCCCCGCAGTCCCAGGGCTGGATGGGCACAAGCGCGGGTCGGGCGGGGCTAGGCTTCAATTACGTCGCGGCACGGGACTGCAGCAGAGTAGAGTTGTATATCGACAGAGGTAGTGACGCCGAGTACAACAAGCGGGTATTCGACAAGCTGTACGCAGCCCGGGAGCAGATCGAGACTGACTTCGAGGCGGAGCTGGTATGGCAGCGGCTTGAGGAGAGGCGAGCCTGCCGCATCGCGCACCGCATGGACGTCGGTGGCTACCGGGACCCCGAAGACCGCTGGCCCGAGATACAGGACGCCATGATCGACGCGATGGTCCGGCTCGAGAAAGCCCTGAGGCCGCACATCGATGCGCTGGATATATGAACGTGAGGGCGCGCCCGATGCTCAGCATCGGCGGGAAGCGCGCCCCTCCGTACGGCGACGACAAGCGGCCGGCGGGGTACAAGCCCCCGCCCTGCAAAGGCAACGACCAACGGCCGGGAGGGCACGTAGGCCCTCCCCTCCAGAACGACAACGACGAACGACCGGGCGGCGTCAGACTGCGAAGCAGTCTGACGCCGCCCCTCCTGACGGCAACGACGCGCGGCGCATCCGAAGCGACCACACCATGAGGAGGCGACGGAGCGTGACGATCACGC
>JALGUI010000375.1 GCA_029820915.1 Candidatus Zipacnadia bacterium
CGGCGGCCGAGGCGCTGATGGTGGGCGATCACCCCACCGACATCGAGACCGGCAAGGCCGCGGGTAGCTTCACCGCCGGGGTGCTGACGGCGAAGACGACGCGCGAGGAGTTCGGCGAGTGGGGCGCCGACCTCGTGCTGGACTCGGCCGCCCAGGTCGCGGACGTGCTGTGCCCGCCGCCCGAGGGGGAGTGATCGCCATGCGCCTGCCCGTCGGCAAGCTGCGGCCGGAGCTGCTGGCCGAGCTGCTGGGCGGTCTGCACATCGATGACCCGGCGGTGATCGTCGGCCCGGGCATCGGCCGCGACGTCACGGTGCTCGAGTGGGGCCAGGGCGAGCACTACCTCATCGCCAAGACCGACCCCATCACCTTCGCCACCGACGAGATCGGGCACTACGCCGTGAGCGTCAACGCCAACGACGTCGCGACCAGCGGCGGGGTGCCGCGCTGGTTCCTGGCCACGCTGCTGCTGCCCGACGAGGGGGCGGACGAGGAGCTTGCGCGCGGCATCTTCGACCAGATCGACGCCGCCTGCCGCGACCTCGGGATCGCGCTGGTGGGCGGGCATACCGAGGTGACCCACGATCTGAATCGCCCGATCCTCGTCGGCTTCATGCTGGGCGAGGTGGACAAGGACGGGCTGATCACCAGCGAGGGCGCCCAGGTGGGCGATCGCGTGCTGCTCAGCAAGGGCGTGGCGGTGGAGGGCACCTCAATCATCGCGCGCGAGATGGGGGAGGAGCTGATCGCGCGCGGCATCGACGAGGAAACCGTGCGGCGCGCGGCCAACTTCCTCCACGAGCCCGGCATCAGCGTGGTGCGGGAGGCGCAGGCGGCCGTGACCGCCGGCGCGGTCCACGCCATGCACGATCCGACCGAGGGCGGCGTCGCGACCGGCTTGCACGAGTTGGCGATCGCCAGCGAGGTCGGCCTGGCCGTCGAGGCGGACGCTATCCCGATCCTGCCGGAGACCGCGCGCCTCTGCGGCGAGTTCGACCTGGAGCCGCTGGGGCTGATCGCCTCCGGGTCGCTGCTGATCGCGGCGGCGCCTGAAGCGGCCGCGCGGATCGCGGCGGCCATCGGCGACGCGGGCATCGACTGCGCGGACACTGGCGAGGTCGTCGAGCGCGAGCGGGGCGTGAAGATCCGCCGCGGCGGCCGGTGGGAGGACCTGCCGCGCTACGACCAGGACGAGATCGCGCGGTTGTTCTGAACGGCGGAGCCGGTCAGGCGACCGGCCCCTGCGACGGCAACGGCGGTCCAGGCGGGGCGCTCGGACTCCGAGGTGGGGGCAACGGCACCGGCCGCCCCGATCGGCGATCGCGGCGTCATCATCCACGGTGATACTGATGCGGATGGCAAGGCCCGCTATCATTGCGCTGCTGGTCGCGCTGTGCCTCCCTCCGGCACCGGCCCAGCCGGTGGCGGACACGACGGCCGACCCGTTCAGCTTCGCCGTGTTCGGCGATAGCCGGCCGGGCGACCGCGCCTACAGCCCGGTGCTGCAGGCCATCGCGACGGAGGTCGGGGGCCTGCGGGTGCCCTTCGTCATCGGCACCGGCGACTACATCGATGGCTCCAGCAACCAGACGACCATTCGCCGGCAGTGGGAGGGCTTCTTCACCGGCCTCGCGCCGCTGCAGGCCAGCACGACCATTCCGGTGGCGCTGGCGCCGGGCAACCACGACATCGTCGGCGTGCGGCGCAACGCCGAGATCTTCCTCGAACACTTCAAGTACCTGTACTTCTCCTTCAACCACGAGGGCTGCCACTTCATCATCCTCGACAGCGAGTCCCTGGGCTCTGAGGGCCGGATCGCTGGCGACCAGCTCCAGTGGCTGAAGCAGGACCTGGCCGCCCACCGGGACGCGAAGTTCACCTTCGTGGCCCTGCACCGGCCGCTGTATCCGGTGGATGGCCACGTCGGATCATCGCTCGACGAATACCCATCAGACCGCGACGCCCTGCACGCGCTGTTCGTGCAGCAGGGCGTGGACTGCGTCTTCGCCGGCCACGAGCACCTCTACAACTACCAGGAGAGGGACGGCGTCTACTACTTCATCACCGGCGGCGGCGGCGCGCCGCTGTACGCCGCCCCCGAGCGCGGCGGGTTCTACCACTACCTGCTCGTGTCAGTCGGCGAGGACACCTACACCGTCGAGGCGCGGCGCATGAGCTTCTGAGCGTTGGCGCGGCCGGCGGTGTCCGCCGGCAATGGCCGGGCACCGCGAGCGCCGGGACAGGGGGCAATGCCGCTCATGGCGAACTGCTGCGCGAGTGGCTGTGGCTGTGGCTGCCTGGGGGCGGTCATCGTCTTCCTGCTCATCCTCATCCTGGGCTCGGGCGACGGGGACGACGACCTCGAGAAGGCCGCCATCGCGACCTTCCTGATGGATGACGACCAGTAGCGACACGGAGGGATTGACCATGAGCGAGACGCTGGGCGCGGCGATCAACGCCTGCGGCTGGGTGGCCCGCGAGCACGCGAAGGCCTACGTGCGCAACCCGCACACGCGTATCGTGGGGGTCACCAGCCGGACGCGGTCGAGCGCCGAGAAGCTGGTGGCCGAGCTCGGCCTCGACTGCAGGATCTACGCGGACTACGACGCGCTGCTGGCCGACGATGACGTGGACATCGTCTCCGTCACCACGCCGAACTTCCTGCACGCGAGCGAAGCCATCGCGGCGGCGCAGGCGGGCAAGCACATCTGCCTGGAGAAGCCCGCAGGCATCGGCGAGGAGGAGCTGGACGAGCTGGGCGCGGCGGTCGAGAAGGCCGGTGTGACCAGCATCATGAGCTACGTGCTGCGCTGGAACCAGCAGGTGCTGAACGTCAAGAACCTGGTCGAGCGCGGGGCGCTGGGCGAGCTGTTCTACTGCGAGGCCGACTACTGGCACGGCGTGGGCGAGGTGATCCGGGCCGACCGCTGGCTGGCGCGCACGGAGCTGGCGGGCAGCGCCATGCTCACCGGCGGCTGCCACCCGGTGGACATGGCCCGCAACTTCATGGGCGAGGTGGCGGTGGTCACCGCGCACTCACACGCCAACCCGTCGCTGGGCTTCGACTACGACACCTCTGTGCTGTGCGCCGTGCAGTTCGAGAGCGGCGCCATCGGCAAGATCACGTCGATCCTCGAACTCGCCGGGCCCTACCAGTTCAACATCACGGTCATGGGCAGCGAGGGGACCGCGCAGGGCAACCGCGTGTTCAGCCGCGTGCTGGCGCCCGAGCAGAGCGACTACTTCGAGATCCCGTGCATCACGCCCAACAGCGGGGACGTGGAGCACCACCCGTTCCAGCAGGAGATCGACCACCTGGCGGAGTGTATCCGCGCCGGAAGCGACTGTGTGCCGAACGTCGCGGACGGGATAAAGACCAGCCGCGTGTGCCTGGCCGCCGACCGCTCGGCCGCGAACGGCGGCAGGCCGGAGGAGCCGAGGTACTGAGCCGCGGCGGCGCGCGTCAGTGAGTGC
>JALGUI010000376.1 GCA_029820915.1 Candidatus Zipacnadia bacterium
CCAACGAACCTGCGCCGCAGCGCAGCCACCCTACACGCGAGGGAGTTCACCATGACCGACAGGCCGAAGGTCCTCTACGTCTGCACCGCGAGCCACACCGAGCGCGTGTTCCGCGCCGGGAAGTACGATGAGATGTGCGGGCTGTTCGACGTGACCGCCAACAACGGGCCGCAGGGCTGGACCTCGGAAGAGGTGGCTGAGCGCGCCGCGGGGATGGACGGCATCGTGACCGGCTGGGGCGCGCCGCCGATGATACCCGAGGTCTTCGAGGCCGCGCCGGAGCTTCGAATCATCGCGCACTCGGCCGGCTCCGTGCACGGGCTGATCCCCGATGAGATCGCGCGCGACTTCATCGTCCCGCGTGGCATCACGGTCTTCTCGGCCAACAACGCCATCGGGCGCAACGTCGCCGAGTCGAGTCGGCGGTCGGGATGCTGCTGATGGCCATGCGCCACTGGGTGCAGTTCAGCAACTGGTACCACGAGACCGGGCACTGGGTGAACCCGCTCTACGACAGGAACGGCCAGTTCCTGCAGGGCAGCACGGTCGGCGTCGTCTCGGCGTCGAGGGTGGGGCGCGAGGTCATCCGCCTGCTCGCGCCATGGGATGTCACCATCGTGGTCTATGACCCGTACCTCAGCGCCGAGGACGCGGCGGCGATGGGCGTCGAGCGCGTGGGGCTGAACGAGCTGTTCGAGCGCGCCGACCACGTGACCGTGCACGCGCCGACCACGCCGGAGACCGAGGGCATGATCGGCGCCGAGCAGCTCGCGCTGCTGCGCGACGGCGCCACGCTGGTGAACACTGCCCGCGGCCTCATCTTCGACCACGACGCGCTGGTCGCCGAGGCGCGCACGCGGCGCATCAACCTGTGCCTGGACGTGACCACGCCTGAGCCGCTGCCGTCGGATCACCCGATCCGCGGCCTCGACAACGTGATCGTCACGCCGCACTGCTCGGGCGCGGGGTTCTACGGATACTGGGAGATCGGCGACACGGCGGTGCAGGCGCTGGAGGACTGCTTCGCGGGCAGGCCGGTCGCGGGCGCGGTGCCCATGGACCGCTTCGAGACGATAGCGTAAGGCCGGGAACGGGCAACCGGGGACCGGCAACCGGCAACCGGCAACCGGCAATGGGGAATGGGCAACGGGCAACGGGCAATGGGCAACGGGCAACGGGCAACGGGCAACGGGCAACGGGCAACGGGCAACGGGCAACGGGCAACGGGCAACGGGCAACGGGCAACGGGCAACGGGCAACGGGCAACGGGCAACGGGGCAACGGGCAACGGGCAACCGGCAACGGGCAACGGGCAACCGGGCAACCGGGAACGACTGGGAGGCGGGAACCGGCAACGGGCAACCGGGAACGACTGGGAGGCGGGAACCGGGAACCGGCAACGGGCAACCGGGAACGACGACGGCTTCGGCCTGTCCGCCGTTGCCGTCAGCCGTGTGCCGCCGGCGCCCTCGCCGGCGGAGTTGCGCTCGCCCCACGATGCGTCGGTCACCCCGTGCGACGGGCGTCTCGCCCGTCGGGCGTTGTCGTTGCCGTTCCGTGGCCCGGGCGCCTCGCGCAGGTACTGTAGCGACTTCCTGCCGAGTCGAGGCAACAGCGCCAGCAATACAACCACCATCACGAGCCTGGTAACCGTGTCCACGGCTGATCCCCCTAGGGGTGTCATGGAAGCTCCCTCTTTGACTATGCCCGCCCCGGCCGGGCAGGTCACGGGCGCTGGCGGCACGAAGGCGCTCGGGCGTCTGATGCCATGCAGAGGGAGCCTTCGCCATGCCAGAGCGTACTCCCACCCCGCAGGGGCCGATGACCGAGGACGAGATGCGGCGCGCCTTCGGGTGGGCCGAGCTGACCCCGACCGACCCGGTGGTCGCCGGGAGTCTCTGCACGTGGCGGCTGGTCTAGCGGCTGGTCTACCATGTCGGCGAGTACGGCCTCGACGACGGCGGCACGCTGATGATCTCCTGGCGCTTCGCCACCGACTGGAGCCGGCCGCAGTTCGACGATCCGGGCGCGCCCGACTACTGCTCGCTCGCCACCGATGGTCGCGCGAGCCTGCACGGCCGCTTCGACACCAAGGCCGGGATGCGGCCCTGGCGCAAGTCCACGGTCATCGACGTCTTCGACGACGGCCTGCACGCGGGCGAGACCATCACCGTGACCTTCGGCGACACCTGCGGCGGCTCGCCCGGCTCGCGCGCGCAGACCTTCTGCGAGGACACCTTCGAGTGGCGCGTGCAGGTGAACCCGTTCGCGACGGGTGAGTTCATCCTGCTGCCCGACCGGCCCGAGATCGAGATCGTGTCCGGCCCGGCGGCGCGCCTGGTCTCCATCGTGCCTTCGCGCGCGAACACCGCCGAGCCGGTCGAGGTGGTGGTCAAGGCCGAGGACGAGTGGGGCAACCCGGCACGCGGCTACGAGGGGACCGTCCGCTTGGAGGCGCCGGGCCTCGATGGCCTACCCGAGGCGTACACCTTCGCGCCGGAAGATCGCGGCGTCCGTCGCTTCATGGCGGAGGCGGTGGAGGTCGGCGAGCACCGCGTCACGGTCAGCGACCAGGCGCTTGGGGCGAGCGTGGTCAGCAATCCGCTGGTGGCGCCTCTGGAGATGCTGACCACGCGCGTCTACTGGGCGGACCTGCACGGTCAGTCCGAGGAGACCGTCGGCTCCAACACCGCCGAGGACTACCACCGCTTCGCGCGCGACGACGCGGCGCTGGACGCAGTCGGCCACCAGGGCAACGACTTCCAGGTCACCGCCGAGAACTGGGCGGAGCTCCAGCGCCTCGCGCGCGAGTACACCCAGCCGGGGCGCTTCGTGGTGCTGCTGGGCTACGAGTGGTCGGGCAACACCGCGGGCGGCGGCGACCACAACGTCTACTACCTGCGCGCCGATGAGCCGATCTTCCGCTCCTGCCACGCGCTGATCCCCGACAAGTCCACCGCCGACAGCGACCGCTACCCGATCGAGCGGCTCTACGAGGAGCTGCGCGGGCGCGAGGCCATCGCCATCCCGCACGTGGGCGGTCGGCGCGCGGACCTGTCGCGCCACGACCCCGAGGTCGTGCCGCTGGTCGAGATCTACTCGGCGTGGGGTCTGTTCGAGTGGATGCTCACCGAGAGCCTGGCGCTGGGCCACCGCGTGGGCGTGGTGGCGGGCAGCGACGGGCACAAGGGCCGCCCGGGCGCAAGCCACCCCGGCGCGTCGCAGTTCGGCGCCTACGGCGGGCTGACCGGCATCATCGCCGAGGAGCTGACGCCCGAGGCGATCTTCGCGGCCCTGCGCGCGCGAAGCTGCTACGCCACCACCGGCCCGCGCATCGTGCTGCGCGTGCAGCTCAACGGTGCGCCCATGGGGAGCGAGATCGCCGCCGACGGGCCGGTGACGCTGGCGGTATCCGTGGTGGGCACGGCCGGCATCCGCTCAGTCGAGGTGCTGCGCGGCGATGAGGTCGTGCACGTGCATGGTCCGCTGGCGGGCGCGCCGCTGTCGGACGACCTGGTGCGCGTAGTCTGGAGCGGCGCGCGTATCCTCGGCCGCGACCGCGCCACGGTCTGGGACGGTCGGCTGGAGGTGGAGGGCGCGACCATCGAGGAGGCGCGGGCCTACGCCTTCGACGGCCCGCAGGAGGGGCTGACCGAGGTATCGGCGTCGCACGTGGCGTGGCGGTCGATCACCACCGGCGACGAGGACGGCGTCACGCTGCGGCTGAGCGACGCGAACGGGGCCCGACTGCGCTTCGAGTCGGGCCCCGCTGAGTTCGACTGCGCCCTCGGCGAGCTGGGCGGCGAGCCGATGGTGGTGGAGGCCGGGGCCATCGACCAGCGCGTCGCCGTCCAGCGCCTGCCTGCGGGCGAGCCGCCGCCCTCGGTGACCTTCACTTGGTCCGATGATCCGCCGCCCGGCGCCGGCGCCTACTGGGTGCGCGTGACCCAGGACGACGGCGCGCACGCCTGGTCGAGCCCTGTGTTCGTGGAGCGCTGAGGCCCCGGCGATAGCCGGGAGGTAGGTCCGTCACCGGGGCGAGGATGTGTCAGGCGGAGCGTCGAGGGCGAGCGCGCCGGCTGGGGGGAGCTACATGCTTCCCGTGCTCGCGATTGGCCTGATCGGCTTTGGGGTGTGGGAGTTGGTGGCAGGAGCCGGCGGTTGACGCCGCGGCGAACGACGCAGGGCAAAGGGCGCCCGGAGCGACCGTCCCCCCCTGACACCTCGAAGACCACGACGGCAAACGGCCGGGCGGCGCAGGAGCGCCGCCCCTCCTGACGGCAACGGATCCGTGTGCCGCCGACGCCCTCGTCGGCGGATGCCGTTGCCGTGCCTGCCGTTGCGGTCGTTCTCCGCCGTCATCCGTCGTTCTCTGTCGTTCCCCGCCGTTACCCCTCGATCTCCTGGACGGAGTCCTCGGCCGTCCTGCCGGCGTAGAGGATGCCCATGATGCCGGGGAAGTAGCGGTCCACGGTCAGCACGTTGGCGTAGACCAGGTGCCGGATCATCTCGTTGGTGATGTCCTGCGCCGGTACCATCACGGAGGACTTGAAGCGGGTCTCGCCGTCGGAGTAGTCGAACTCGAAGTTCCCTACGATCAGCCCGTAGTTCGCCATGTGCAGGAACTTGGCGACCTCATCGCGCTTGTCATCGGGCGCGTTGTTGGGGAACAGCGAGTAGACGATGAGCTGCTCCGCGTCCTCCTTGGCCTGGGCGAAGATCGTCCAGTTGCCGTTGTCGCCCGAGAACCCCATGCGCAGGATCGTTTCGCCCTCGAGCTCTGAGTAGTTCCAGTCGTCCACGTCGAAGAACTGCTTCATCTTGTCGAGGATCACGCCCATTGCTAGTCCTCCCTGCCTGGGTTGGTGCGATGCTGCCGGGTACGACTGAAGTCATGTTTCCGCCTCAAGTGAACATGACCTTCCCCGTCCCCGGGGAAAGGCTTAGTCTCCACTCGCGGCCTGTTCCATGGCGGCGGTCGGGTCCATATCGTCGCGCACGACGTGGACCACCGCCCGCGCCATCACCGCCGGGTCTAACGCGCCTGGGTACAGCACGTTCCGCCCGACCAGGCACCCGCGCACATTCGGGCCCGCCCTCGTGCCGGCGGCGAACTCCTCGAGCACCGTGTGCCTGCTCTCTCTCGCCGCACCGCCCAGCATCAGGATCGGGCAGCTTGTGGCGCCCGCGACCTGCTCGTAGCCCTCACAGTACGGGAGCTTGAGCCACGTGTGCAGCGAGCTGCCGCCCACCGCCGCCACCACAGAGACCGCCTGCATTAGCCCGCTCCACCACGAAGGCCTCGACGAACGCCACCAGGCCATTCTCCACGCACCCGTTGATGGCCTTCGCGCACGCCTCAAGAGTACTCAGAGATGTCGGATCGGCCAAGTCGAGGCGGACCATCATCTTGCCGCCATCGAGGTTCATCGCCGCCAACGCCGCCGCGTCGTAGGCCGTGAAGCGGTCGTCCATCTCGAAGGCCGCTCCGCGCAGGCCCCCGCGGTTCATGCAGCCGACGAGCACGCGCTGGTCCAGCACGCTCTCGGCGCCCCGCCTGGTGGCGAGCAGGTCCAGCCCGGTCAGCTCCTCGATGATGTCCGGCGTGCCCATGACGCCGTCCACGTGGCCGCGCTGGAGCACGCGCAGGATGCGGGCCAGGTAGTCGCGCCGGTCGCCCATGCGCCCATCCTCGCCCTGCACGTCCACGACCATGCGCGCGGGGTGGTCGGCGGCGAGGATCACCAGCCGGCCGTCGGGCGCAGGCGTCTTGCGGCGCGGGCGCTGCCGGGCGTGGCGCCGGATGGCCTCCGGGTCGCCGACCCGCAGCTCCACCAGCGCGGCCCAGGCGTCATCGTCGATGATCTGTCGCGGATCGAACTCGGACATGGTGCCCCCTTCCGTCGTTGTCGTTGGCGCCCTCCCATCGCTGTCGTTAGGAGGGGCGGGCTTCCCGACGATGCTTCGCATCGGGCCCGCCCGGTCGTTGCCGTCCGCCACAATCCCCTGGAGTCCAGGCGCCCTCGCCTGGACGCCGTTGCCGCCACCCCACCATACCGTTGCCGTTATCCTGCTGGCGGCGCAGCCGCCATCCTGTCCGAGCGCGTAGCGCTCGGCATCCTGTTGCCCTTGCTGTTGCCTTGCCGTCGGCGGCGCCGGTTGCCGTTTCCCGGTTCCCGGCCGTCAAAACCGCACGAGCGAGATGTCATCGAACCAGTGCGTCCCCGGCCGGTGCACGAACACCGTGACCGTGAAGCGCTCGGTACCCGGCAGCGTGCGGAAGACATGGATGTGGTCGGCCCACGCACCGTCGGCGGGCTCGGCCGGCGAGCGCTCCCACGAGTACTGCTTGCTCTCGGATACCGCGTCGCCCGAGTTGTCGCGGAAGATCACCCGCGTGATGGGCACGTCCGCCGGCCGCCCCGGGCCGGGAGCGCCCAGAGGATCGGCGTAGTAGCGCATTGCCAGGCGGTAGTTCCCCGGCTCGACCGACGCCGGGTAGTAGGTGAAGGACGCGTGCGAGTCCTCGCCGACCGTCACCTTGATCGAGCGCTCTCCCTCGTACGCCCGATCGTCCGCGATCTCGACGCGCCACTGTCCCTCGCCGCCGGTGCGCAGCGGCCCCGAGATATCCTCGCCGACCTCGAAGCGCTCGGCGTCCCACTTGCGCAGGATGTTCTCGCCCGTGGGCGCCACGGTCTCCCCGAAGACCAGCTCACCGAACATCGCCGGCTGGTGGAAGCCGCCGAGGGTGGGGGCCAGCGCCTGGTACTCGTTCGGCTGCGCCGTCGAGCGCCGCGTGCGGTGCAGGTTCAAGCGCCAGCTCTCGCCTTGGGCCGGCGCCTCGACGTTCAGCGTCGCCAGCGGGATCGCGACCTCGACCGTCCAGCCGTCCTCGCCCAGGCCGACCGCGTGTTGCCAGTCGCCCGCCCACTCGACGTCGCTGGTCTGCGCATCGGCGTTGAGGCCGTCCCAGGTCGAGCCGCCGGCGTTGATCGCGAAGTGGAAGTACCCCCGCCCGTCGCCGTCGGGGTCGATGATGATCTCGACGTTGTCGGTGCTGAAGAGCTGCCCGTTGTCGTGGCCGAACCGCTCCGCCTTAAGCTCCCCCATGTTCGGCTCGCGGCAGACGAAGAGCAGGTACAGCGCCTCGTCGTCGAAGGCTGCTGCCACCGCGGTTGGGGCCACCGCCTCACTCGCGCCCATGTTCTCGCGCATCTGCCCGCGCGGTGCCTGCTGCCAGGCCGCGTCGCCGGGGTCGCCGTCAATGGCCGGAGGGGGCTGCGCGCGCGCGGCGCCCAGCGTCACGCGCGCGGCGTCGCCCGCCAGGGCGAAGTAGGCGGCGCTGGGCCGCAGCGGCGAGCGCACGCGGTCGTCATTGGTCCGCACCCACTCACGGAAGTGCGGCGACCACGTCTCGCCGATGCGTTCCAGCGCCGCCTCCCGCTGTTCGATGGCCTGCTGAACCTGCGTGGCCACCGCCGGATCGGGGTTGCGGCTGGACTCGAAGCGCGCGATACCCGCCAGCGCCCGCGCCGACGCCTCGGCGAACTCGAACTGGTCGAACACGCGCTGCACCCGCGCCCGGACATCATCGGTGCCGGCCTCGGCCAGCGCGCGCTCGAGCGTCCCCCGCGCCTCGCCCAGGATCGGCTCCCAGGCGCCGAGCAGCACGCCGAACATGTGGCCGCCGGGGCCCTTTGCGATGAAGTGCTGCGCCTCCGCCGACGGTTCCTGGAGCTCCCCGGCCATGGCCCGCACCCACGCGTCCTCGACGAGCTCGTCGTACGCGCGCACCTCGTCCCCCGCCTCGCCGTAGAGGTCGGCGTAGTACCCGGCCACGATCGGCTCGGGATCGGCCTGGGCGTCCCACAGGAGCTTCGTCATCAGGTAGGCGCCGGGCCCAAGCGTCTCCCAGATCGGGCCGATGTAGAGGTAGCCGCCCCGGTAGCCGATATCGCTGATGTGGCGCATGTACTCGATGGTGTGCCGGACGATCGGCGCGGGGAAGCCCATCTGGCGCGAGCCGTGGTCCGCCCAGCCGTCGATCTTCTCGCGGTCCTCGGCCCAGTGCTGAGCGCTCCCGCCGCGCCACGCGGAGTTGATGGCCAGCACCAGCGCCAGGTTGGGGTGAGGCGTCACCTCAAGCGGCGGCAGGGCGTAGTAGCTGTACACGTAGGCCCCGAGGTAGCAGTCCGGGAACTCGGCCGAGGTCACCTCGGCGATCTGGTTGTAGAAGGCCATCATGCGGTCGGCCATCTGGGGCCGGTCCTCGCGGCCGCTGCCCTCCGGCCACATCGCGAGATCGAGCGCCCGGCAGTCCTCGCACTCGCAGAAGCCGGAGCCGTCATTGGG
>JALGUI010000013.1 GCA_029820915.1 Candidatus Zipacnadia bacterium
TCGTGTCCAGCCCCGGCGTGGCCTTCGACCACGCGGCGCTGAGCGAGGCCCACACGCAGGGCATCGAGACCTTCGGCACGCTCGAGCTGGGCTATCGGCTCTGCCCGGCGCCGATCATCGCCATCACCGGCACCAACGGCAAGGGCACGACCTGCCGCCTGCTCGCGGACATGCTGGCCGCCGCCGGCATCGAGCACATCCTGGCGGGCAACATCGGCATGCCTCTGGCCGACGAGGTCGTGCGCGCAAGGCCCGACACGCCCGCCGTCGTCGAGGTCAGCAGCTTCCAGCTCGAGGGCATCGTGGACTTCCGACCACGGGTGGCGTCAATCCTGAACCTCGCTCCCGACCATCTGGACCGGCATCCGAGCCTGCGCGACTACGTCGAGGCCAAGGCGCGCATCTTCGAGAACCAGCGACCGGAGGACTTCGCCATCATCAACGGTGAGGACGCGCTCGCCGGCGAGCTATCGGCGACGTCGCGCGCCACGACGCTGACCGTCGCCGTGGACTACGCGCAGGCCGACGCGGCGATCCGGTGCGGCATGATCGCCGTCTCGCTGTGGGGCGAGGGCATCGAGATCTGCCCCGCCGGGGACTTCCCCCTGCGCGGTCGGCATCACCTGGCGAACCTGCTCGTCGCCGCCACCATCGCCCGCCTGCTGGGCGCGGCGCCGGCGGCGATCGCCCGCGCGATCCGCGGGTACCGCCCGCCCGAGCACCACATGGAGGTCGCGGGCGAGATCGCCGGCGTCACCTTCATCAACGACTCCAAGGCCAGTAACCCGGCCGCGGCGGCCGCCGACCTGGGCGCCATGGACCGGCCCTTCGTCGCCATCGTCGGGGGCAAGGACAAGGGCGCCACGTTCACCGCGCTCGGCCGCCTGCTGGCCGAGCGCCCGCGCGCGGTGATACTCATCGGCGAGGCCGCCGGCCGCATCGCCGAGGCGATGGGCGCCGACGCCGCGCCGGAGAGAGCGACCTCGCTCGAGGACGCCATCCGGCGGGCTGCCGAGTTGGCCGAGTCGGGGGACGCGGTCATCATGGCGCCCGCCTGCTCGAGCTTCGACATGTTCGACGACTACGCGCATCGGGGACGGGTCTTCCGGGAGACGGTGGCGATGCTCGCATCGGAGCGGACCAGGTGAGCGCAACGACGCACGACGCGGACCTCAGCGCCCGCACACGCTCGACCGACGCCGGGCCGCGCCCGGGGCCGATGGACCGCGCCTACTTCCTCGGTACCTGGGCCATGATGGTCACCGGCATCGTGTTCGTGTTCTCCGCCAGCTTCCCCGTGGCGGGCCGCCCGGACGCCACCGGCATGGCCGGCAACCCCTACCACTACCTGTGGCAGCACGCCAAGTACGTGGCGCTCGCCCTGGGACTGATGGTGGGCGTCAGCCTCGTGCCGCCCAGGTGGATCCGGCGCCTCAGCGTCACGGCCTTCATCCTCGCCACCGTCCTGGTCACGCTCGCGCTGTTCCCACCGTGGGGGGTCAGCCACGGCGGCGCCTCGCGCTGGCTCGATCTCCCCGGCCTGCCGGAGTTCCAGCCCTCGGAGCTGATGAAGGTCGCCCTCATCGCGCTTATCGCCTCCGTGCTCGCGCGCAAGGACGAGCGCGCCGACACCCCGCCCGTCGCCTACGGCACGGCCCTGGTGATCGCCGGAATCGTCGCCGCGCTGATGCTCAAGCAACGCGATCAGGGCATGGCGACCATGTTCATGGCCATCGCCCTGTCGATGCTGTTCTTCGCGGGGATGAGCCTCTTCAAGCTCATTCCTCTCGGTTTCGGGCTTGTTGCAGGCGGCCTCGCGCTGGCCCACAGCGAGCCGTACCGCTGGCGCCGTATCACCGCCTTCATCGATCCCGAGCACGCGGCCAGCGACGACCGCTATCACATCGTTAACATGCTCATCGCCCAGGCGCGCGGCGGCATCACCGGCCTGGGACTGGGCATGAGCCCGGACAAGTGGCGCTCGCTGCCGGCCGCGCACACCGACAGCATCTTCTCCGTGATCGGTGGCGAGCTCGGCCTCGTAGGCGGCCTGGTGATCCTGGTGGGCGTCGTCCTGCTGACCGTCCGCGCCCTGCGCATCGCCCGCCAGGCCGGCAGCCCCTACGCCTACTACCTCGCATCCGGCGTCGCCGCCATGCTCTGCCTGCAGAGCCTCGCGCACATCGCGGTCAATACCTCTTGCCTGCCCTGCACCGGCCTGACGCTGCCCTTCATCAGCGGCGGCGGCACCAGCCTCGTGTCGGCCGCCATCGCCGCCGGGCTCGTGCTCGCGGTCTCCCGATACCACGGCGGGGGTGAACCGTGAGCGAGCTGCGGGTGCTGATGGCGGGGGGAGGCACCGCCGGGCACCTGTTCCCGTGCGTCGCCGTGGCGGAGGAGCTCGCCGACCTCGAGCCCGGCATCACCGTCCGTTTCGTCGGCGCCCGCGGCCGCATCGACGAGCAGATCCTGTCCCGACGCGGCCTGCCGTACGACCTGATCGACGCGAAGCCGATTCCCTACCGCCTCTCGTTGCAGGCCCTCAGCGCCCTCCTGGCCCTCGTCCGCTCCGTGCGGCAGGCGCGAGCCATCATCCGCCGCTTCGGGCCCCACGCGGTCTTCACCACCGGTGGCTTTGTCGGCGCGGCGGTGGGCCTCGCGGCGCGCTGGTCGCGCGTGCCACTCGCCCTCCACGCCGCCGACGCCATGCCCGACCGCGGCAACCGTCTGCTCTCGCGCTGGGCCCGTGCCATCACCACCGCATCGCGCGAAGCTGCCGACGCGCTCGGCGGCGCGGTCGCTATCACCGGCAATCCCATCCGCCGTGAGTTGGCCCGAGCGACCCGCGAGGACGGCGTCCGCGAGCTCGGCCTGGCCCCCGACCTGCCCACCATCCTCGTCACCGGTGGCAGCCAGGGCGCACGCCGGCTCAACCTGGCCGTCCTGGACGCTCTGCCCGAGCTGCTGGACGACCTCGGCGTGCAGGTCGTCCACCTGGCCGGCTCGCTGGACTACGAGACGCTCCGCTCGCAGGTGGCCGACCGCCTCGGCGAGCCGGAGCGCTACCACCTGATCGAGCATTTGCCCAACCCGGGCCTGGCGCTGGCCGCCGCCGACCTGGCGGTAACGCGCGCGGGGGCGGGAAGCCTCGCCGAAATCTGCCTGCACGGCGTGCCCATGATCGTCGTGCCCTATCCCTACGCGGGCGGCCACCAGCGGCTCAACGCCAAGCCCCTCGCCGATGCGGGCGCGGCGATCATTGTCGAGGACGAGGAGTTCACCGCTGAGCGCCTGCTCGAGATCGCGCGCGAGCTGTTCGGCGACGGGGAGCGTCGCAGTCGCATGGCCGAGGCGGCGCGCGCGGCGGCCAGGCCTCGGGCCGCGCGCGATGTCGCCGAGGTGCTGATCCAGGTCGCGCGGAGGGCGGCACTTGCGGGGCGGCCCTCCGAAGCCGTACAATGAGCCGGGCCGCACCTCAGAGGCGCTTGCAGCATGCTTGCGGAGTCTGCTCTGATGGCCACGACCGATAGTCTCAGCCTCGAACCCGGCCGCCGCCTCCATCTCATCGGCGTCGGCGGCATCGGCATGAGCGCGCTGGCCGCCATCCTGGCTGAGCGCGGCTTCGCCGTGTCCGGCTCCGACCGCAGCGAGAGCCCTCGGCTGGCCCGCCTGCGCGACCTGGGCGTGCGCGTCTCCGTCCCGCAGGTCGCCGGCGGCGCGGGTGATGCCGACCTCGTGGTGCTGTCCACCGCCATTCCCGACGACAACCCCGAGCTGGTGGAAGCTCGCGAGCGCGGGCTGGGGATCCACCATCGTTCCGAGCTTCTCGCGGCGATCATTGATGGTCTCAGCAAGGTCGCGGTCTCCGGCACGCACGGCAAGACCACTATCACGTCGATGCTGGCCACCATCATGCTCGAGTGCGGGCGCGACCCCATGGTCATCGTCGGCGGCGACGCGCCCAACCTGGGCGGCAACTACCACGCGGGCGCCGGGCCCGTCGCGGTCTTCGAGGCCTGTGAGAGCGACGGCAGCTTCCTCCGCTACGGGCCGTGCTCGGAGGTCATCGCCAACGTCGAGGCCGACCACCTCGACCAGCACGGTGACTTCGCGCACCTCTGCCGCGCCTTCGAGCAGTTCATCGAGCTCGTGCCTCAGGATGGCTTCCTCGCCTACGGGGCCGAGTGTGATGTGCTCGCCGACATGGCGCGTCAGGCGCGCGGCGAGCAGATCCCCTACGGCCTTGGTGGTCAGGCCACCTTCGGCGCCGACCGGCTCGAGCTGCAGCCCTTCGCCGCCGGCTTCCGCGTGCTCGTCGAGGGGCGGCCCGCGGGGCGCGCGAAGCTGCAGGTCCCCGGCGAGCACAACGTGCGCAACGCGCTCGGCGCCTTGGCCGCGGCCACCAGGCTCGGGGTGCCGGTCGAGGCCGCGATCGAGGCCCTGGGCGAGTTCCGCGGGGTCGGCCGTCGCTTCGAGTTGCTCGGCTCGCTCGGCGACGCGCTCGTCATCGACGACTACGCGCACCACCCCACGGAGGTCGCGGCCACCCTCGCCGCCACGCGCCGGGGCTGGCCCGACCGCCGGATCATCGCGATCTTCCAGCCCCACCTGTTCAGCCGCACCCGCGACTTCATGGCGCAGTTCGCCGAGGCCCTGGCGTCGGCCGATGTCGTGATCGTCTCGGACATCTACGCGGCCCGCGAGGATCCCATCGAGGGCGTGCGTGCCGAGGACCTGGCCGCCGCCGTGGCTCGCCTGGCGCCCGACCGCGACGTGCGCTTCATCGCCACCAGCGAGGAGATCGCCGACGTCGTGCGTGACATGTCTCAGTCCGGCGACCTGATCCTCACGCTGGGCGCCGGCGACATTCGGCGCGTGGGGGAGGCGCTGGCATGGACGTAGCGCGCCGCGGCCGTGCCCAGACCCGTGCCGCGCCGGCACGCATATCGGCCGCCGACCGCGCGGCGCGCATTCAGGGCCACCACGAGCTGGTATTCAGGGTCGCCTACCTGCTGCTGGTGTCGGCGCTCGTGGGCCTCGCGCTGGGTGTGCTCGGCTCCGACCTGTTCGCCATCCGCGACGTACAGGTGGTGTGCGCCAACCCCAGCCTGCAGGCCGAGGCGGCGGAGCGCGCGGAGGGCCTGAGCTTCGGCACCATCTGGCTGCCCCCCACGCGCGCCGTCGAGCGACACATCGGCGGCCTGCCACGCGCCAGATCCGTTGCCATCGGCCGCGACCTGCCGACCACGCTCACCATCGTCGTCGAGCCGCGCGTCCCGTCCGCCGTCGTCGCCGCCGAGGAGCGCTACATGGCGATCGACGATGAGGGCGTGTGCCTGCACTGGACCGGCGCCGCCGAGGATCTGCCGACGGTACACCTCGAGAACCCCGCGGTGCTGGAGGTCGGGGGCACCCTTCCCGAGCGCGACGTGGCGTGGCTTCGCGCTACCCTCGGCGGTCTGAGCGAGTCGGGCCTCAGCGCGGGTGCCAGCATCGACCTCAGCCACCCGCTGCGCATCTCCGTGTTCACCGCCGACGGCGTGCTCGGCAAGCTGGGGAATGACGAGCTCCTGTACGAGAAGACGCTGCTGTTCGCGGAGCTCCTGGATGGACTGCGCGAGCAGGGCCGTGCCCCCCTCTACATCGATCTGCGCGTCCCGTCACGCCCCACCTACAAATCGGTGAACTGACCTCGCTCGACCCGAGCCGCGCGCCTGTGGGGGAGGAGGACGGCGCGTGCGTGGCGAAGTGCGGCCCCCAAGGCTCTTCCTGCCGCACGCAGGCGGGGGAATTCTCGTGCGCGGAGGCTCCACCGTTGTCCGAGGACGCCCTGGTAGCCGGCATCGACGTCGGGACCACCAAGGTCTGCACGATCATCGCGCGTCCACAGACCGACGGGCGTCTCGAGGTCCACGGCGTCGGCCTCAACCCCTCCGCCGGCCTCAAGCGCGGCGTCATCGTGGACCGCGAGGACGCCATCGCCTCCATCCGCGAATCCATCGAGACCGCGCAGCGGCAGGCCGACGTCACCATCACGGGCGCCTACGTCGGTGTCACCGGCGCCCACATCTCCTCCGTCAATGTGACCGGCCGCACCAACGTCGCGCCCGGCCCCGCTGTGTCACAGGAGGACGTGCAGCGCGCAGTCCAGAGCGCGCGCGACGCCGTGCCGCTCCCGCAGGACCGCGAGATCATCCACGAGGTCGTTCGCGGCTTCACCGTGGATGGCGAGGCCGGCATCTCGCGCCCGCTGGGCATGTCCGGGCGCAGGCTCGATGTCGAGCTGCACGCCGTGACCGGCACCGCCAGCATCGTTGACAACGTCGAGCGATGCGTGGCCGACGCCGGCGTCGCCGTCACCAGGCGGGTGCTCGAGCCCATCGCCACCGGCTCGGCCGTCATCACCGACGCCGAGCGCGATCTGGGCGTCATACTCATCGACGTGGGCGGCGGCACCACCGACGTGGCGGTCTTCATCGACGGCGCCATCGCCCACACATCCGCCATCCCCGTCGGCGGCAATCACGTCACCCGCGACCTCGCCCGGCTGCTGCGCCTGAGCTTCGAGGAGGCGGAGAAGCTCAAGTGCCGCTTCGCCCGCGCCATGCCCGAGCAGGTCGCCGAGGACGACGGCGTCCAGCTCGAACTCGCCGATGGCAGCGAGTCCGAGCTCGTGCCTCTGCGCCTGGTCGCCGAGATCATCGAGCCGCGCCTCGAGGAGATCTTCGCCCTCGTTCGCGCCAACATCGTCCGCTCAGGCGTCTACGAGCAGGCCAGCGCGGGTGTCGTGCTCTCGGGCGGCGGCTCGCAGCTTCCCGACACCGCCCCGCTCGCCTCCTCCGTCCTTGACGCCCTCCCCGTCCGCGTCGGCAGCCCGCGCGGCATCTCCGGCCGAGTGGATGCCGTGGCCGGCCCCGTCCACGCGACCGCCGTCGGCCTCGCGCTTCTCGCCGCGCGGGACGGAGCCACCGCCGTCGCGCGCGACGAGCCCGCCCCCGGACTCCTCCGGCGCGTCCGCCGGTGGGTCGAGCGCATCCTGCCCCGGGCGTGAGGCCCGCGGCCGTTCGCCGACCGGCTCTGAAACCTTGGCGGCCTCCTGGTGTCTAAGACTCTGCGTGGGGATACTCGCACCCGAACTCACAGTCTGTCCCCGCGGGGCCTGTGTCCACGCACCAACAGACGTACAGGCGGTAGCTTGCCGTGTCTTGGCACCCGGAAGTCGGGGACATCCAGAGTCTCATCGATGGGGAGCTTGACCCCCGCGCCCGTCGCGCCCTCGAGGCCCACATGCAGCACTGCGAGCGCTGCGTGCACATGGCTGCGCGGCTGCGCCAGGTATCAGACGCCCTGCGCGCCGTCGAGCCGGCCCGCGCCCCGGCGGGCCTGAGTGACCGCATCCTCAACGCGGTTGCCCAGGCGCCGTCCACGCGCGACCTCACCTGCGCCGAGTGCATGGAACTCGCTTCGGCGTACCTGGATCGCGAGCTGGGCGGCTCCGACCTTGACGCCTTCGAGGCACACGCCTTCACCTGTGATCACTGCTACGCGGCCTTCACGCGCATGGAGCGCACCTCTCAGGTGCTGCGTGGGGTTCCGCCGCGGCCCGCTCCCCACGAGCTGTTCCAGCACATCACCGCGGCCGTGGCCGCCGAGAACAAGGCCGCCGCGGTCTTCACCTGGCGGCGCGTCGCGTCCGCCGCCGCTGCGGTCGCCGCTGCCGCCGCAATCATCGCCGCGCTGCTGGCGCCACGCGGCCAGGGGCCCGAAGCGCCCGTCGGCCGGCACACCGTGGTCGCCGAACAGCCTGCCGCTGCCGGCGCCCCCGCTCTGGTTGAGCCTGAGGTCGCCGTCGCGCCCGACACTGCCCCGGGCGTGGAGCCCGTCGAGGCCGAGCCCGCTTCCGGGGCAGACTCCGCGGCCACAGCACGCACCACGAGACCGCGCACCGGCGCGAGCCATGCCGCCCGCACCGGCGGCACAGCCATCCGCCACCGTGCCACACCCAGGGACGTGACGCCCGCTGAGACGGCCACCCCGGAGGCCCGGCGCGCGGTCGATGACACGATGCATGCCGCACCCGTGCCCAGGCCGGAGCCGGCGCCGCTGCCCGCGAGCGCGCCCGCCCTCCACGAGCCACTCGCACCGCGGTCGCCCGCGCCTGAGCCGACCGCCGGTGAGCCCGAGCACACGCCCATGCGCGTGGTCCCCGTGCCGGCGCCCACGCCTGAGCCACCGTCGGAGACCATGATGGCCACCGCGCCGCGGACCACCGGCCCGGAGGCCCGATCCGTCTCGCCTGCACCCGCTCTGGCGCCCGCGCCGACCGTGGCGCCCGCGGTCGCGCCGCGCGCCGAAGAGCCGGTGCGCCTCGCCTCCGTGGTGCCCAGGCAGCCCGCCTCGCGAACGCTCTATCGGGCCTCGGCGGAGCCGCCATCGGGCGCCATCGACCGCGCCCGCGAGGCCGTCAACCGCGATAGCGAGCCCGGGTGGGACGATTCACGCACCGGCATCGAGCTGAGGTAGGCGCCGATAACCGCGCCTGCACCATCAGCGTCGGCCCTCAGACGGGTCGGCGCTTCGCACAGTACCGGACGGTGTGTCACGAATGACGGTGACCAGAATGCGAATCCTCGCCACGCTGTGCATCTACGCGGTCCTGGGAGTGAGCTGCAACTCGGGAGGCGGGCCCGCGCCCGGCCCGAACCCGCCGCCCCCGGTGCAGCGCCCCGCCTTCGACGCCCCGCGCGCCTTCGCCGACCTCGAGGCACAGTGCGCCTTCGGGTCGCGTGCGCCCGGCACTGACGCCCATGACCGGTGCGAGGCCTTCCTGCTGCAGGAACTACAGCAGGCCGGGGCGCGCGTGGTCACCCAGGACTTCACCTCCGCGACCGCGCTCAGCGACCAGCAATACCAGTTCACGAACCTCATGGGGATCTTCTCGGAGGACGAGGCCGGCGAGGTCCTGCTGCTGGGCGCGCACTGGGACAGCCGGGCCGTGGCCGACCATGACCCCGACCCCAACCTGCGCGACCGGCCCATCCTCGGCGCCAACGATGGCGCATCCGGCGTGGCGGTGCTGCTGGAGATGATGCGCGGCTTCGCCGACGTCGCCCCGCCCCGCCCCGTCATCGTCGCCTTCTTCGACGCCGAGGATCAGGGCGCGCCGGGCTCGACGCTCCCCAACGGCGGCTGGATCATCGGCGCACAGTACCTGGCCGATAACTGGCCGCAGGAGCTGCCATGGCCGGACGAGATGATCCTGGTCGATCTCGTGGGCGGCGACGAAGAGCACAACGCGCGCGTCGGCACGCCGCCCATGTCGGATGACGTCTTCACGCTCCCGGTTGAGGGCAACTCCCTCACGGGCGCCCCAGACCTTGTGGACCGCATCTGGACGACCGCGGAGCGCCTCGGTCACGACGCCTTCGTGCGCGACGCCGGCCGCCGGATCACCGACGATCACGTGCCCTTCCTGAACGCGGGCGTCGAGGCCATCGACATCATCGAGTTCGTGCCCCCCGAGTGGCACACCACCGACGACACGCCCGAGCACTGCAGCCCGGACGCGCTCGAGCAGGTGGGGGAGACGCTGCTCGAGTTCACCTACGGCGACTGACCCCACGCCACCCCGGCGGCGCGCATCGCCGCGATCAGCTCCTGGGCCGCCGCCCGCGGCTCGTCCGCGGCCGCGATCGCCGAGATGACGCACACCAGATCCACGCCGCAGCCCGCCAGTTCGTGCACGTTCTCGGCGGCGATCCCGCCAATGACGCACAGCGGCAGGTCCGTCGCCGCCCGCAGCCGCCGGGCCAGCTCGGGGCCTGCCACGGGCTTGCTCGGCTTCGTCGGCGACCGGAACATCGGCCCGGCGGAGACGTAGTCGGCCCCCTCCCCCTCGGCCCGCCGCACCGCCTCGACCGTCGGCGTGGTCGCGCCGACGATGGCCTCCTCGCCCAGCGCCTGCCGTACCTGTGCCACCGTGACGTCCTCCTGCCCCACGTGCACCCCGGCGGCGCCCGCCGACGCAGCCACCTCCGGCAGGTCGTTGACCAGCAGCGGCACGCCGAACTCGGCGCAGACCCGGACCAGGTCCTGCGCCACCGGCCCCATCTCCGCTGCGGTCATCGCCTTCGCGCGGAGCTGCACCAGCACCGCGCCGGCCTCGAGCGCCTCTCGCGTCACCTTGGCGATTCGCTCGCCCGTCAGCAGGCTCGCGTCGGCGACGAAGTACAGTCCTCTCCCGAGTGGCCTGTTCGCCATGGCGCGTCCCTCCAGCACGAGTTGCTCAAGCCGCGGAACGAACTTCCACGCGAATGTTGCCATTTCCTTGACACGATGCGCTGCCGAGGCGTATCATGCCTGCGGCGGCAGGGCATACGCCGCCTCTTCTTTTCCTCTGGATTGCGAGGTCGGATTGATGTCCGTCGAAGTTGTTGCCACAAATAGGCGCGCCCGCCATGAATTCGAGATACTCGACAGCATCGAGGCGGGCATCCGACTCACCGGGGCGGAGGTCAAGTCCGTCCGGGCCCACCGCGTGAGCTTGGCCGAGGGCTATGCGGCGGTCGAGGGCGGTGAGGTGTGGCTGCACGGCATCCACATCGCCCGCTACGACGCCGGCGGCCACGCTCACCAGGACCCGACCCGGCCGCGCAAGCTGCTCCTGCACAAGCGCGAGATCCGCAGGCTCGAGCGCGACGTCATGCACAAGGGATTCACCCTCATCCCGCTTCGCGTGTACTTCGCACGCAGCGGGTATGCTAAGGTTGAGTTGGGCGTGTGCAGGGGCAAGAGGCAACATGAGAAGCGCGAGGCCATCAAGCGGCGCGACGAGGCCCGGCGCGCCGAGCAGGCCGTAGCAGATCACTACAAGGGGCGTTGAGCCCGCAGAGCCCGCCGGCTGCGAGAGGAGGTGACGGTGATGACTCGGGTGCTGATCGTTGACGACGATTCGTCCATGCGCGAGCTGCTGACCCAGAGGCTGGAGGATGCCGGGCTGGCGGCGGATGCCGTGGCGGGCGGGCGCGAAGCCCTCGAGGCCCTGTGCCGTGCGACCGCCGATGGCGAGCCATATGCTGCCATGGTCCTTGATATCATCATGCCCGTCATTGACGGATGGCAGGTTCTCGAGGCGATCAGGAACAACCCACTGTGGGACCCCATGCCGGTCGTGGTCATGAGCGGCCATGCCAATGGCACGTACGACCTCGCCAGAGTCAGCGACTACGGGTGCTTCTTCGTCGAGAAGTCGGGTAACTTCCTCGACATGATCTCGGCGGCGCTGGGCCGTCTCGTGCACGCCGCCTGAGGCCCGGTCTCAGCAGCCACACAACGCGCGGCAGGCACCACGCCGGCCGCGCGCGCCCGTTTCGCCCTCGGCTTGGCCCGCGCTATCAGTGCCCGGGCAGTATGCCGTGCGCCCGCAGCAGGAGTGTCGAGCACTTGGCGTGGCCGGCGACGTACTCCGGCACCGCGCCGAAGTACTTGCGCCTGACCTCGTGCAGAGGCGCCGTCCCCAGCACCACCGCGTCATACTCCTCGCTGGCCGCCACGATCGCCTCCGCCGGGTCCGAGCCCACGTCCACCCGCAGCGTCACCCACTCCCCCACCCCCCGCTCCTCCAGCCACTCCAGCAGCTCTTCGCGCTTCGCGTGCGCCTCGGCGTCGTCACAGGCAAAATGCACGACGTCGGCCTCCGAGCCGAGCTGGTTGTGCAACGCCGTCACGAGGTCGCGCCGGATGTCCAGGTTCAGCCGCGCCCTCACCGGCACCAGCAGCCGGTCGAAGCGCTCCGGCTCGCGGAAGCGCGCCACCAGCAGGTTGCACTGCACGTGCTCCGCGATCTCGTCGATCAGCCGCTCGAACTCACTGTCGTCGCCGGCCGGGTGATCGCGCTCCGAGAAGCCCATGATAATCAGCCGCGCGTGCTGCGCCTGCGCGACCTCATCGAGCACCTCGGCCACGCCGCGTCCCACCGCGATGCGCGCGTCGAACGGAGCCTGGCGCTCGCCGGCCATCTGCTCGGCGGCGTCCAGGAGCTGATACCCGAGGCTCATGCGATCATGGCACTCGGGGCTCACGGGGGACTGCGCGCAGTCCGTGTCCACCACCGTCACGGCGGTCACGTGACCGCCGTGCTCCTTCGCCATCATGCACCCGAGGCGCATCAGCCCCGGCACGTTGTCCGGGTTCGCGACCGCCACCACGACGTTGTAGTCAGCCATGTCGTCGCCTCCCCCCCCAACGCTGTCGTCGCCTATCCCTCGATCGTGATGAGCTTGGCGGCGATGTCCTGCGCGAACTCAGGCAGATCGATCCGGACGCGCTCGCCGGTGACCTCAAGTTCATCCTCGGACAGCATCTCCCCTGCGAACGGGTCCCACCACTCGAGCCGGTAGCGTCCCTCGGGCACGCCCGCCAGGCCGACCCACGCACCCTTCACGCGGCCCGCCTCCGGAACATCGCTCGGCGACCCGCGGCCCATGTTCTCCCAGTGGTAGACGTAGAGCATCGTGATCCCGATCCCGCTCTTCGCCTGCGCGAACAGGTGTTCCTCGTCGCTCGTTTGCGCCCGGACCTTGCGCAGGCCCAGACCGCGGGGGTCGAGGCCCGCGTTGAAGCGCGCGATCGCCTGCCGCAGCTCGTACAGCTTCAGCTCGTCCCATTCCTCATGATACCACCACACGGGCGGCGCCGCCATCGGCATCATGTTCCCCGTCCAGCCCACCACCCGGAACTCCCGCTGCCAGATGGCGCGCGGATACGGCTCGTTGTGCGCGTTCTCGTGGTTGACCACGTCGGCCGTCTGCGGCCCGTACTCGATGAAGAACATGGGCTTGTCGCGGTACCCGGCCTTGCTGTCGAAGAACTCGTTGAGCTTCTTGTGCCACGGCTGCCAGTACGCGTCCGCCTGGATGTACTCGATCTGCGGCAGGTTCCACAGCGCGTCACCGAAGCCCCCGTACAGGCAGATGTGCGTGCACACCAGGTGCTCCCACGGGTCGATGCTGCGGATGTAGTCGGCCATCTCCGCGTGCCAGGCGGCGATCTCCGCTGCGTCCCGTCCCTCCGACAGGTCGATCTCGTTCCACAGGTCGTACGACATCAGGTGCTGGCTGTAGCCCCAGCGCGCCACGATGTAGCGGTAACGCTTCCTGAAGTCCTCCTTCACCTGCTCGTCCGTGAACAGCATCGACGGGCTCGCGACGTACCCCCCGTTGCGCGCCGCGTACGGGTTGTAGCGCCACTCCGCGTCGTACTTGTCGCGCCTGAGTTGCCCGTGGGAGTTGAAGGTCAGCTCGATGAACAGGTCGTGCCGCTCCGCCAGGTCGAACATGTAGTCCAGTCGCCAGGCGTTGTACATGGCATAGCGCCCGACGCCATCGTAGCGCGAGTGATACTCATCGCCCCACTCGATCCCGCCCCACCACGCGCACATCCACGTGCGCACGAAGTTCAGGCCCTCGTCCTCGAAGCGGCGGAAGAAGCGGTCGAAGGCATAGGTGCCCTTCTGGGCCTCGGCCTGATCGCCGCCATCACGCATGTTGATCCCGTTGGGCACGAACAGCTCGCCGTTGTCGAACTCGAAGTACATCGGGTCAGCGTCGCTCACCCGCACCAACCCGCGACTGTCCGGCGGCGCCGTCGCCGTGAACGTGTGCTCCTGCGAGCGCAACTCCCCCGCCGCATCCCGCACGCTCACGTAGAAGCGCCAGGCGCCCTCCTCGGTCGGCGAGAAGCGCAGCTTCCAGCTCGGCTCGCCCACCGGGATGAGCTTCTCCCAGCCCTCCGCGGTCTGCGAGCGCTCGTAGCCCTGATAGTAGAAGCCCGGGACCACCATCTCCTCGCCGCCGGGGGACAGGAAGCGCCCCTGCACGTCCACGACCCCCGGGTCGAACGGGTTCTCGTACACCTGCCCCGGGTCGAACGTGACCTCGAGCTTCTCATACACCGGCACCTCGGCCGCGCTCAGATCGAGCTCCAGGCCCCAGCGCTGCGCCGGGGTCTGCGATGGGTCGAAGCGCCCCAGCGGCGGCTCCCAGCCGCTCAGCCGCACCTTGTCGAGCAGCACCCAGCCCGTCCACCGGTCGTCGCAGAAGATGCGGATGCCGAACTCCCTGGGCCGGTGCAGCGCCCGGTGCCACGCCTTGCGATGGCCGCCCGGCTTCCAGATGCCGCTGTCCTCCGAGATGTCGAGCGAGAAGCTCATCCACTCTCCCGGCCGGACCGGTGCCTGCGTGTCGTCCGCGCCGTGCAGCGGGAAGGTCTGGTACCACCAGTAGCTCCGGTCCTTGATGTACACCTGCACGTCGGCGGTCGGAGGCACCTCGGGCGGGAAGAACATGTCGAAGCTCAGCGTAGTGTACCCTGTCCAGTCCCGCCACGGGTAGTAGGTCACGCCGAACGACTTCGGCGTCCGCCCCGGGAGCTTGAGCGCCCGAGCGTGCGGGCCCTCCGTCTTGTCGATCCGCGACAACTCCCCGGTGTTCTCGTCGATGGGGCTCGGCACCCAGTCCTCGGCGACCCGGTCGAACTCCAACGCACATTCCTGCGCGGCCGCGCCCCCCGCGATCAGTGCGATGCACCCCAATGCGATGATGGCCCTGGACAGCGGCTGCATATTGCTCTCCTCTCACGATCGCTTGCGCCATTGTAATAGAATAGTCCTCGCGCGCAAAGGGTTCCCTGCCGGCCACGGGGCAGCATCCAGATTCGCGAACCTGCCGGAGTGCACATGTCCTTGTGTAGGCCCCAACCGTGGCCGTTGCTGTTGTGCCCCCGGCGTCCTCGCCGTGAAACTGCTCTGCAATCTCCGGGCGGGCCGAAGGCCCGCGCGTAGCGCCGGGCGCAGGTCGCGTCGCCACCGGCGCTGCGCGTGCAGGTCCGTCCGAAGGACGGGACGGAGCGCGCGAGCCGGCCGCGGGCGCCAGCCGAGGTTCGCCTCGCTTCGCGCCGGCGGTCGCTGCCCCCGTCGTGCGGCGGTTGAGCACGGGACCGTGAGCGCAGCGCGTGCGCCGAAGGCGCGCCGCGGCGCCACGGTGCCGCGCGAGCCGTTCGTCGTTGCCCCCCGCGCGCCACCGGTCCTCAGGTCTCCCGCTGCCTTCCGACGCCATGCAGAGTTCTTTGCGGGAGGGGTCCGGGGAGGGCGGTTTCTTTCAAGAAGGAGCCCTCCCCGTGCCGTTGGCGTGGGGTGGTTGCCCCCGAAGAGGTCTTCCCTCCTGCAGGACGAACCTCCGTCCCGCAGGGATTCCCGCCACGAGGAGCACCGCATGGCCGAGCTCGCCATGATCGAGAAGTGGGCCGAGAACCTCGATGAGGTCACCGTCAGCCGCTGGCTGGTGCGCGAGGGCGACGAGGTCGAGGCGGGCGACGGCCTGTGCGACATCATCACCGACAAGGCGACCTTCGAGTACGAGGTCGAGACCTCGGGTATCGTCAAGGCCATCTACGCTCCACCGCGCAGCACCGTGCCCGTGGGCTACGTCATCGCCTTCATCGGGCACGCCGACGAGGACCCGCCGCCCGACATCGAGGCGCGGAACCAGGCCCTCATGGCGGAACATCGTCGCGCCGCGGAAGAGGACCTGGAACTCGACCTCGAGCTGCCCGCGCGCGTCGGCCGGCGCGAGGGCCGCGGGGCGCCGAAGCAGCGGGACGTGCGCGGCACCCCGGCCGCCCATCGTCTCGCCCGCGACCGTGGCGTCACCCTCGATGCGGTCGCCGCCGCCCTCGGCAGGCGCGGCGTCATCACCGAGGACGACGTGCGCGCCTTCGTCGAAGAGCAGCGAGAGGGGACGGCGCCATGATCGACCTGGATGGCAGGGCCGCCCTCGTCACCGGCGCATCGCGCGGCATCGGCAGGGCCATCGCGCTGGCTCTCGCCGAGGCCGGGGCCGCCGTGGCCGTCAACTACCACGAGCGCGCGGATGCGGCCGATGAGGTCGTCGCCGCCATCATCGGCGCCGGTGGCGGCGCCGTTGCGGCACAGGCCGACGTCACCGACCCCGATGCCGCCGCCGCGATGGTGAAGACCATCGCGGGCGAGCTTGGCGGCCTCGACATCCTCGTGAACAACGCGGGCATCATCGCCGACGACTACCTGATGATGATGAAGCCCGAACGCTGGCGCGAGGTCATCGCCGTATCGCTCGACGGCGCTTTCCACTGCACCAAGGCCGCCGTACGCCAGATGATGCGCGGGCGCTGGGGCCGCATCGTCAACATCTCCTCCGACGCGGGCCTCATGGGCGACGTCATGCGCGCCCACTACGCCGCCGCCAAGGCGGGCCTGCTGGGCCTCACGAAGTCCACCGCCCGCGAGCTGGCGGGCCAGGGCATCACCTGTAACGCCGTGGCGCCCGGCATCATCGCGACCGACATGACCGCCGACCTCGACGAGGGTCGCGCCGACGCCATGCGCGGGCTCATTCCGCTCGGCCGCTTCGGCGGGCCCGACGAGGTCGCGCCGCTCGTCGTCTGGCTATGCTCCGACGCCGCCGCCTACGTCACCGGCCAGGTCATCTCCGTGGACGGCGGCCTGCGCATGTGACGGAGGACGGACGCGCCCCGCGATGAACACTCGGGCGCGCCTCAGCCGTCCATGCCCACGGAACGCTCGCGATGGCTGAGGCGTCTTTACATGGGGCACCCACATCCCCCGCTCGGGAGCTGACGCTGATCAGATGAACCGCCGCGCAGTGGTAACCGGGATGGGCGTCGTGTCTGCGCTGGGCCGGGGCCTTGATGCCTTCTGGCAGGGCCTTGTCGAGAACCGCTCCGGCATCGCGCCCATCGACCGCTTCGACCCGACCGGACTGCGCAACGAGCAGGCCGGTCAGGTGCGCGACT
>JALGUI010000377.1 GCA_029820915.1 Candidatus Zipacnadia bacterium
CCTGTCAATGCCGTTGGAGGTGCCGTTGCCCTCGCCGCGCGGACAACGAACGGCAGACAGGCTGGAAGCCTATCCTACAAACGGCAAAGGCAACGGCGGCGAGAGAGCAACCGTGTTGGTTGTCAAGCCGCGGCGGCTGTTTCCGGGTCCCAATGAGTGCGGTTGCTGAGCATGGCGTTGAGGATGGTCAGCAGTTTGCGCATGCAGGCGACGAGCGCAACCTTGCCGGGCTTGCCGCGCGCGACCAGGCGATCGTAGAACTCTCTGATCACCGGGTTGTGTGTGCGTCCCGAGAGTGCGGCCATGTACAGTGCGCGCCCGCCCCAACACCGACCTGCTCCCGCAGGTCGGCCCGCTCACTGCGCTCGCGGCGGCCTCTCCAGGGGACTTGGGCGCTTGCCCCGCCGCGCTTGGGGCCTGTAGAGGCGACACACGACGTCGCAGGGCGTGTGCGCGCCGGCAGGCACACAAACCTGGATGCTGCTGCCGCCGCCTTTGCGTTCGTCGCCGCCGTTATGCTATAATCGCGCCCACCGGCCGAGGCCCCAGACAACGGGACGTTGCCGTGCGGTGCGTTCGGCCCTTCCTGCTGCGCGCCCGAGGAGTGCGCGCAGCCACCCAGACCAAGGGAAGGAGGTGAGCTCCAGTGAGCGAGCCAACCTTGTATGAGGCGCTCTACATCATCGACACCTCGCTGCCCGAAGACGAGGTCGGGGAGCTGGTCGAGGCCTTCGAGGAGGCGGTCCGGCAGGCCGGGGGCGAGGAGGTGGACACCCGCGACTTCCGCACTCGTCGCCTCGCATACCAGATCGACGGGCACACCCACGGGACCTACAAGCTGCTGTACTTCCATGGCGACGGCGATGTCGTCGAGGCCATTCGTGGGGAGATGGCGATCAGCCAGTCCATAGTCCGCTCCCGCGTCTTCACGGCCAATCTGCAGGCGATCGTCGGCGGCGGGGAGGAGGACGAGGCCGCGGAAGCCGAGGAGGCGCCGGCAGCCGAGGAAGCCCCGGTAGCCGAGCAAGCCGCGGCAGCCGAGCAAGCCCCGGCAGCCGACGAGGCCCCGGCAGCCGAGCAAGCCCCGGTAGCCGAGCAAGCCCCGGTAGCCGACGAGGCCCCGGTAGCCGACGAGGCCCCGGCGGCCGAGGAGGCGCCGGAGCCCGAGGCGCCGGAGGAAGGCGAATAGAGTCGCACGCCCCGCCGGCGAGCATGTATGCCCGAGGGGCGGCGATGACAGACCTGGCACGTGGCTAGTGGCGGAGGGCTCCGGCCCTCCGCTGCGTCACATTGGCGGCAGCGGCGCGAAGCCAGACCTTCCAGGGAGGTCGGAGTCAGATGATCAACAGTGTCGTGCTTGTCGGCAGGCTGGGCAATGATCCGGAGTTGACCTACACCCAGAGCGGGACGGCCATCGCCAAGTTCCGGCTGGCCGTGAATCGCCCGCCGAGACAGGGCTCAGACGAGCAGGAGACGGACTGGCTCGACATCGTGGCCTGGGGCAGGACCGCCGAGAACTGTGCCCAGTACCTCGACAAGGGCTCGCTGGTCGGCATCGAGGGCCGGGTGCAGTCGCGCACCTGGGAGCGTCAGGACGGGGGCAAGGCGTACGCGGTCGAGATCAACGCCTTCCGCGTGCAGTTCCTCGAGAGCCGACGCGACCGCGAGGCGCGCCAGGCCGGGGGCGGCGGTGGGCGCCAGCAGGGCGCGCAGCAGGGGCAGCAGCAGGCCCCGCCCGAGGGGCAGCAGCAGGGCGCGCAGCAGGGCCCGCAGCCGGCCCAGCAGCAGGCCCCCGAGCAGCCGCCACAAAAGCAGGGTGGCTCGGACATCGACTGGGCCATGGATGAGGACGAGGACCCCTTCGGCGACCAGTAGCTGAGGTGGCGGACGAGAGCAGGAGTTCCACATGGCCCCCGCAGGGCGCATGGTGGCGGTTGGCGTGGACCTGGGCGGCACCACCTTCAACGCCGGGGTGGTGACGCCCGACGGCGAGCTGATCGCCGAGCAGTCGTACGACACGCCGCGCTCCGATGACGAGCCGCTCGCCCTCGAGGCGGCGGCGTGCGCCGTCGGCGGCATCATGGAGCAGGCGGCGATCAAGCCCGACCGACTCCTGGGCGTGGGCGTCGGGATCCCCGGGCCGGTTGACCCGCGGGCCGGGATCGTCAAGCAGGCCCCGAACCTGCACGAGCTGGACGGCGCGAACGCGGTCGAGATCATCTCCGGCCAGACCGGGGCGCCGGTGCACATCGGCAACGACGCGTTCTGCGCTACGCTGGCCGAGTTGCGCTGGGGCGCCGGCCGCGACGTCGAGAACCTGGTGATGTTCACCCTCGGCACCGGCGTCGGCGGTGGCATCGCGCTCGACAACCAGGTGCGGCGCGGCCCGCGGCAGATCATGGGCGAGGTCGGCCACATCATCGTCGAGCCGGGCGGCCGCCGCTGCGGCTGCGGCAACCACGGCTGCCTCGAGGCGATGGTCGGGCGCGATGGCATGGTGGACCGGGCCGTGCGCCTCATGGAGCAGGGCATGCCCAGCCTGCTCGAGGAGCGTAGCGGCCCCAGGCACGAGAAGCTCACCCCCAGGATGATCTCGGAGGCCGCGCACGACGGCGACGAGTTGGCCATCGACGTCATGGCGACCGCGGGCCACTACCTGGGCGTGGCGCTGTGCAGTTGCATCGTGCTGGCCGACCCCGACCTGATCGTGCTCGGCGGCGGCATCGCCGCGGCCGGCGATGTGCTCTTCGAGCCGATCCGCCGCACGGTGCGGCATCGCAGCATGATCAGCGGCTTCGACGTGAGCAGGATCGTGCCGGCCGAGCTGGGCAACCAGGCGGGGATGTACGGCGCGGCGGCGCTGGTCTTCGACGCGCAGGGCGCGGAGTAGCCTGCGGGCTTGCAGATCGCACCCAAAATGGGTACAATTGCACCCGATATGGGTACAGAGACGACGTGTAGCGACAGCGTCGGAGTCACGCTGTTCGGGAGCGTGCGGGGCCGCGTGCTTGGGCTCCTGTACCGCAACCCGGAGCAGGACTACTACTTCCGCGAGATCGTGAGGCGCATTGATGCGGGCCACGGCGCGGTGCAGCGCGAGCTTGGGCGGCTTGAGGGCTGCGGCCTGGTGACCAGCATCCGTCGCGGGCGCCAGGTATTCTACCGGGCGAACCAGGACGCGCCGGTGTTCCCTGAGTTGCGGGCGCTCCTTGTAAAGACCACAGGCATCGCGGACGTGCTCCGTGAGGCGCTGTTGCCGGACGCGGACAGGATCGACGTGGCGTTCATCTTCGGCTCGGTCGCCGCAGGAACGGACGATGAGCGGAGCGACATCGACGTGATGATCATCGGGGATGCGACCCTCTGGGACCTCACCGGCTCGTTCCTCGATGTGCAGCTTCAGTTGGGCCGCGAGGTGAATCGGATTGTCTGGCCGCCCTCGCACCTGAAGGAGCAG
>JALGUI010000378.1 GCA_029820915.1 Candidatus Zipacnadia bacterium
AAACAGACGATGGTGTTGCGCCTGATGATGGTCTCGTCACTCACCGCCCGCACCCGCCTTCAGAGCCGCCTGCTCGATGGCCGCCTCGAGGTCGTCGAGGATGAGCGTGAGCTTATCGAAGCCGATGGTCTTGAGCGCCTTGAGCACCGCGCCGGGCGGGGCGACGAGGATCATGTCCCCGCCGTGCAGCCGCAGCCGGCCCAGCACCGCCAGCAGGTCGGCGATCGCCTCCTCCGCGACGAGGCCCGCCTCCAGCAGGTCCACCACCATGAAGCGGTCGCCGCCCGCCAGCAGGCCGCTCATCAGCCGGCCCAGCACGTCGCGGCCGCGCTCGCCGGCGTCCACGTCCCCATGCACTTCGACCACCGTTCGGGACAGTAGATGGTTGTCTCCACGCGGATACCTCCTGCGCCGGAATGCTCACGGCAGCGGGATGTCCTCGATGGCGAACTCGACGTAGCGCAGGGGCTCCAGGCCCACGTGACCGCTGACAACAAGCTTCTGCGGCTGCCACTGGGGCGCATCAACCCGCCAACGCAACTGCACATGGTCGGGTGAGATCGCCGCCCCCGGGGCGCCCAGCCCGATCTCATCTTCCGGGCCGACCAGCGTGGCCCGAACGTGGTCCGTCGATGCGGGCCGATGCGCCACATCCGCCTCAATGGCGACCCTGATGTCCCCATCCTCCATCCCCCACCGCGTCAGTCGCCACGTGATTCCATCACTTGTGCGGGTCTCGCCCACCTCATCAGGAGACCAGCTCGCGTCCAGCGCCGGCACGCGCGAGAACAGGGCCAGCTTGCCGTGGAAGTCGATCGTCTCAGCCTCGCGTGTGGGCCGCGGGAAGCTGAGCTGAGCCGGGTGCGTGCCGAACTCCTGCACGATCGAACGCTGATTGCCCGTTCGCTCCAACGTCTCGCCTGCGTTGGTGGTGACCTCCGCCCCGCCGGAGAGGCCGAACACCTGGCCAGCGCCCCCCTGGTCTCGCGCCTGGGCGGAGACCGACACGGTCAGCCGGTGCGCCTCGGTCCTGACGGGCTCGTCCTGACCCCACTGGAAGTCGATGGTGCTGCTGTCCTCAACGCGGACTCTGTGGACGTAGAGGCGGTAGTCGCCGGCGGTCGCTTGCGGCCGTGGGTCGGCATCCCAGTCGCCCTCGCGGAGCATGAAGCCCCGCCCGTCGAACCCGATGCGGTCGTAGACACAGCCGACCTCCCGGCACACGGCCGCCACGACCTCCTCCGGCGTGACTGCCCGCAGGTTCAGGCTCACGTGGACATCTTCGACGAGGCCGACCCCGAGAACATTCACGTCGTGCTCCTGACGCAGCTTCTCGGTCAGCTCATGCAGTGTGCCGTCGAACTGGATGGTGACCGCATCCGGCTCATGGTTCCGCGGTCCAAGGGTCATCCACGCCGCGGCGACAGCCGCCACCAGTACGACAAGGGCCGCGATGAGCGTTGCTGTGCGCATCATAGCAGATTGCCCCTCCCGGTACGACCGTGCATTCTCACGCCGGCATGGGCGCGGCGTGTTCGCGCGCCCAGGCGGTCAGCGCCTCGGCGCACTCGTCGGGCACGGCCAGGTCGCCGACCGCCACCGGGTAGCTCCCGCCGGGACCGTGCGAGTCCGTCCCGCCCGTCACGAGCAGCCCGTGCTCCTCCGCCAGCCGCAGCGCCCGGCGCGTGTTCGAGGGCGAGTGGTGCGTGTGATAGGCCTCCAGGCCCTGGATTCCGGCCTCCGCCAGCGCCACGATGATGTGGTCGGCCACCCCGAGGCCCGGGTGGGCCAGCACCGGACAGCCGCGCGCGTTCGCGATCGCCTCTACCGCCTCGAAGGGCGACAGCTTGTAGCGCGGCACGTAGGCCGACTTGCCGCGCCCCAGGAAGCGGTCGAAGGCCTCCTGCGGCGCGTTCACGTAGTGCTTCGCCAGCAGCGCCTGCGCCACGTGCGGCCGGCCCAGGCTCACGCCATCGCTCTGCGCCAGCACGTCCTCGATGGTGATCTCGACGCCGAGCGCGCGGAGCTTGTGCACGATGTCGTCGGCGCGCAGGCGCCGGGCGTTCCGGACGTAGCGGAACTTGGCGTGCAGGTCCTCGTTGTCCAGCTCGATCCAGTAGCCGAGGATGTGCACCTCGCTCTTCGCGTACTCGGTGCTGATCTCGACGGCCGGGATCACGGCCAGGTCGCTGCCGCGCGCCGCCTCGATGGCCCGCATCACGCCCTGGATCGTGTCGTGGTCGGCGATGGCGATGGCGGTCAGGCGCTTGTCGATGGCCTCGGCGACGATCTCCTCCGGCGTCTGGGTGCCATCCGAGCACGTCGAGTGGATATGCAGGTCACAACTCATGCGGTGGCCGGCTCTCTCTGCGCCCCGTGCGGCATCTCTCGTCATCCCTGATTTCGCGCCGCAAGGCGACGCGCCCTCCTGCGAATAACGGCGCGCCGGCGGTTGTCCTCCGGAGGGCGTATCTTCAGAGGCGCCGTCGTTCGTCGTTGGGGGTGGTCGCCCACCGTTCTCGAGCAGCAACGGCCGGACGGCGACGGCTAACGGCGACGGCGGACAGGTCTGGAGGTTGCGTTCAGAAAGCCCTACCCGCGCCGGCACGGGATGAATGCGAAGGTGCTGGGAGCCCACGAGCAGGTGGGCCCGCAGTCGGTCCAGAGCGGCCCGAAGGGCCGCTGTCGTCGCCCTTCGGACGACCCGCCAACGAGGCCGTTGGCGGCACACGGCAAAGGCAAACGGCAAGCGACCGGCACCGGCGCGGTGCGAGCCCGCGGCCCGCACCACGATCATGCGCAGCAGGGCGCGGAACAGCTACGGGCCCAGCCGCCGGCGTGAGGCGGCTTGCGACCTCTGCGCGGGGCTACAACGGCGACGGCCAGGCACCGCTCCCCGGTTCCCGTCGGTCAGTCCACGCCCAGCGCATCGTAGTACTGCGGCTTGAACTCCACCCAGGCGTCCTCGTCATCGCCCGCCATGGGCTTCCAGCGAATCACGTTGCGCGAGTTCGCGTAGAGCGGGCCGGGGCCGAGCCGCTCGTTGAGCACGCGGACGTAGAGACGCACCTCGAGCTGATCGAGGTCCATCTCCTCGCCGATGTGGTAGACCATCATCGACGGCGAGTACCACTGGCGCCGGACGGTGTGCGTGTTGGTGCCATCCGACAGCTCGAGGATATCGGTGCGCACCACCGTCTGCCCGCCCGACATGCCCGGTGAGAAGGTGATCGACGGGATGGGGATGAGCGTCTCAGAGGCGTACTCGGTATCGGTCCAGCTCGTGTACGTGCCCACCACCTCGCCACCGTTCAGGCGGTTCGGGTCGAGGTCGCCGTTGAACCAGTCGTAGACGTCGTTGATCGGCCCGGCGAGCTTCACAAGCTGGGCCATCTTCTTTCCCGCGACCTCCTCAACCACGGAGCCCAGTAGATCGCTCAGGCTGTACTCATAGGTCACGTTCTCGGCCCAGAACGGGCCGCCCTCGAAGGCCACGACGACCTCATCGACGATGGCCCGGTCCTGGCCGGCGACCTCGTGGTAGCTGATGCCGAGCGTGGCGTGGAAGCGGCCATGCTCGGCCGAGACCTCGTAGCCGTCGGAGCTGACCGGCCCGAAGCTGAAGCCCGGCCAGCTCTCGCACTGCGCCCAGGTGATGCCGTCGAAGCTGACGGCCTTCTCGCG
>JALGUI010000379.1 GCA_029820915.1 Candidatus Zipacnadia bacterium
GGTGGAACTGCCCTTCGATCCGCCCGAGGGCGCGCGCTGCCTGCGCCTGGACGGGCCGAAGGTCATGCGGGTGATGCCCTTCGGCGAGGGCCGCAGCCTGACCCTCGACGAGCTGGACGTGACCGCCGCGCTGCTCATCACTGCCGACGAGGAGCGCATCGCGGCGCTGGAGGCACAGCGCGAGGCCTGGGCGCCGCTGGCCGCGCGCCTGGCCGCTACCGCCGCCGCCGACACCGGCGCGAAGACCGCCGTCATCGCCGAGCGGATCGGGTCCCTGCTCGGCGACGAGTTCCGCCGGCGCATGGGCGAGGGCGACGAGTCCTTCGAGGAGGTGCTGACCTACCTCCAGGCCGGCATGCACGCGGAGGTCTGGAGCTGGGCGCGGCTGGCCATGCGCTTCTGGCGCGAGGCACAGGCGCTGGCCATCGAGCAGGCCGAGGCCGAGCACGCGCGGTTGGGGCTGGGCGACGAGGCGCTGACGAAGCTCAACATCTACCCGGCCCTGCCCAACTTCGCGCACGAGTGCCTAGACGGGCCTGAACCGGATTACGCGGCGATGCACGAGGAGGTCGAGAGCTGGCTGGCGCAGTACGAGTTCCTGGTGCGCGAGCCGGTGGTCGAGGCCGAGTAGGACTCATCCCGCGCCCTCATCCACGAGCGTCCCGGAGATCTCCAGCAGGTGGATGGCGTTCGAGCGGCCCGTCTGTACGCCCGCGGTGTTGATGAGCGTGACATGCAGCCACAGCTCGGTGGCGCCCGCGAAGCGCTCATCGTCGGCCAGGTCGAACTCGATCGTGCCTACGTACCGGCCGCTGGCGTTCTCCTTGCCCCTGGTGGTATCGCTGACCAGCAGGTTCTGGCCATCGAGCGACACGCCGATCTCGTTGTAGGCGCCGAGCTGTTGGTGGGAGTAGCTCTCGATGGCGATGCGCAGGTCGCGCATGGGCCGCTCGGCCACGAAGCGCCAGCGCAGGGCCGGACGCGCGGCTTTGCCATCCTGGCCGCGCAAGCCGACGCGGCCGCGCTCCCATTCGAGGAACTCGCCGCCGTCGATGTGCGCGAGGTGCAGGGCGCGGGTGGCCTCGAAGTCATCGCTATACTCGAAGCGCCCCCGCCGGTTGAGCGGCTCGATGCGCACCACGCGCTCCTCGGGCGGCACGCACTCGCCACGGATCGCGAAGTCGTCCAGCCACGCCGCCGACTGCCCGGCCTCGCCACCCGCCACGCTCATGGTCAGCCGCACCCACAGGTTCTGCCCCGCGAAGTCGGCCGGCGGCTCGCCGGCCGCGAGCTCCTGCCAGGTGTTGCCGTCGGCCGACCAGGAGATGGCGAGGTCGGCCTGCGCGCCCTCGACCGGGGCGAAGCTCGCCGCCACCGACGGCCCGCGCATCTCGAAGGCGCTCCACAGGTGCCAGGTCAGCGTGGCGGCCCCACCGCCCAGCACGCCGAGCCGCTGCCCGAAGCCATCCCAGCGCAGTGACAGGAAGCCGTCGATGGTCGCGTCGTCGATGGACTTCTGGGAGCCGAAGTCGTCGGCGTACTCGAAGCGGTTGTCCTCGCCGCCCGCCATCTCGACCGGCTGCCCGTACGACCAGTCGGCACTGGGCAGTGGCAGGGCCGAGGTGTCCGTGGCGTGGCACATCTCGCGCACGCGGAAGAACCACGCCCGCCAGGTCGCCAGGTACGGATCGTCGGTCTGCATCCAGATGAACGGGCTCCCCTGCATGCCATCGACCGCGTAGAAGAACATGGGCACGTTGAACTCGCGGCATACGTCCACCTGGTCCTGGGAGGACGAGAAGGCGCCGACCTCGGGGCTGGAGTTGACGCAGTTGATCACCGGGAGCCCGGTGGCGAGCCACTTCATGAGGTACTTGCGGAAGTCCTGGGTCTGATAGCGGTAGGGGTCGATGATCCAGCCGTCCGCGCGCACGCCCGCGTGCGGCGTATCATAGGGCGTGAACCACTGGTAGACGGGCAGGTCGGGGTGGCCCTGCTTGACGTGGTCGTAGAGCTGGTTCTGGATCTCCAGCCCGTTGTTCCATGCGATGTTCTCCTCGCTCAGGAACACGATGTCCACCAGCTCGAGCGGCAGGGCGTCGAGCAGCTCGTCGGTGGCGCGGTAGTACTCCTCGATGGGCCCCTCGAGCGACACACGGTCGTAGGTGTACAGGCCGACCAGCACGTACTGGCCACGCTGGTCCGCGTCACGGACCATCTGCACGTAGCGCTCATAGAACTCCGGCTTGGGGTAGAACTTGAAGCAGGTGAAGTCGCAGACCTCGAAGTCGCGACCGTAAATACCGACGGTCGAGAAGTCCAGGGCATCGACCGCGAACCCCGGCGCGGCGGCCGCGCACATCAGCAGTGTCAGCAGAGCGAGCCTCACGCCCATCGTTGTCCTCCTCCTGTCGGCCTCCCCCGAGCCCGCCTTCGGCGGTCTCTGCCCCCTCCGTCCCGGAGGGGGCACGGCGATGCTCTCTCCCGTCTCCGCGCCCGTCACGGTCGCCCCTCCCGTCCGTCGCCCGCAAGCCACAGCTCGGCCCCGCGCACCGAGAAGCAGTCATCGCCCGAGAACACCAGGTGCAGCGTCAGCCCGTCCTCGCTCATCCACTTCGTCGGGAAGCTGCCGCTCTCGCCCGGCCCGACGTCCCAGCGCTCGGTGAAGTACACGGTCCGCCAGGGCCCCCAGGGCTCGGGCGCCTCGTAGACGCCCAGCCCCCCGGCGAAGCGCGTGTCATCGCCCGGGATGACCTGCCACCACAGGTAGCGCCCCAGCGGCGCGCAATAGGTGATGCCCGAGCGGTAGCAGCGACCGGGATGCTGGAAGACCGCCGCGCGCTCGGCGATGTCGCTGCTCCACACCGGGTCCGCTTGGGCACCGAGGCCCGCGAGGAACTCCCAGGCGTCGCGCTCAGTCACGCGCTCGCAGGGCACGCGCGCGAGCACCATGCGGTCGGCGGGCTCGTAGGCGCTCTCGCTGTCGAACGAGTAGACGTAGACGAAGCCATCGCGCGCCCCGGCGTAGCTCTGCCCGAAGTTCAGGAAGGTCGGGCAGCCCATGCTCGTCTGGAAGCGCCAGTCGGCCCAGGTCCAGGTCGCGCCGCGATCGTCGGACCAGGCGAGCTGGGAGTTGTCGGCGTTGCGGACCAGCATGTACAGCCGCCCGGCCACGGCCGGTCGGCCACCGCCGGCAGCGCCACCATCAGGAGGCACGCCACTGTCGCTGCGACACACACTTCGCCCGCGGCCATCGCCACGGCACTCTCCTCCGCGCCTCAGTCGGGCACGATGCGATAGGCGCGTACAGCGAAGGGCTCGAAGCTGTCGGTGATCGTCCCGTCCTCGATGACCACCTCGCGCCAGTCGATCATATCCAGCGCGGTCTCGGGCAGGCCATCGATGTCCAGCGTGAAGGTGACGGTCATCGCGGGCACCGCATCCTCCTCGACGCGGGCCGTCTCACCGTCCTCCTCGCCCGGCACCAGTCGCACACGCACAGGCAGTTCCTTGAGGTAGTTGGCGGTCGCGGTGTCACGGTCGCTGGTGACCAGGCCATCGTGCCATTCCCCCAGCAGCCACGGGGTCAGCCGATCTACCTCGCGCAGGCTCGGGTAGATGACCGCGCGCCGGTAAACGAGTAGCGCATCTCCGGTCGCGTGTGCAGGTACCACTCCGGGGTATCGTAGACGGCCGGCATGAACACGAACGAGCGGGCGTCGGTGGCGCGGATGGCGTCGGCGGCGCACAGGCAGTCGTAGACGACCTGGTAGATCTCCTCGCCCGCCTGATAGGTGTTCGGGACGTTGACGTCATACAGCGGCGCCAGCCCTTCGTAAGTCGTCCACCAGGCGATCGTGGGCATGACGTAGCCGTCCGGGTCGCCGGCCTTCAGCGCCTCGAAGGTCCAGCGCATCCCCTCGGCCAGCCACTGCGCCAGCCCCACGTCCTTGCGCTCCTCCCACTCGCGGTAGGCCTTGTAGGTCACGTTCTCGGGCTCATCGAAGGTCCAGTACCCGAGCGTGTTCGGGTGGTCGGCGGTCACCGAGAGCATCTCCCTGATGAGCGCGAGCTTGGCCGGGATCTCCTGGGGGCGCGTCGGGATCGCCTGCTCGCCATCGCGGCTGTAGAAGTCGATGCCGGGGAAGTACGAGAGCGCGATGCCATTTTCGG
>JALGUI010000380.1 GCA_029820915.1 Candidatus Zipacnadia bacterium
GACGCGAAGGTCATGAACTCGGTGGTGCACACGGGGGTGAAGTCAGCCGGGTGGCTGAACAGGATCACCCACTTGCCCTGGTAGTCGTCCGGGAAGTTCAGCTCGCCCTGTGTGGTCTGCGCCGTGAAGGCCGGCGCGGGATCACCGATCAGCGGCATGCTTCTCTCTTCCATCTCGTCGCCTCCTCTTGACCTAACGCCCCGCCTGATTGACGGGTGCAGATTGCGGCCCACGGAACGGCCAGCGGCTCACGGCAACGGCCGGGCGGGCAAGGAAGCCCGCCCCTCCTGACGGCACGGCAGCGGCGAACGGCACACAGGCAAGAATGCCTGACCTACAGACAGCGGCGAATGACAGTGATCTGCCGGCCGTTCACAGCAACGGCGTGAGCAGCTCGATGCCGCGCCTGATGTCCTCGACTTGCTCGTCGCCCGATATCTCGCGCTCGATAGTCAGCGCGCCCACGAAGCCGAAGCCCTTGAGCTTGGGCACCAGCACCGGGAAGTTCACCAGTCCCTCGCCCAACGGCTTCTCATTGCCCAGTGAACGCCCGTCGGTGGGGTACTCGCCGTCCTTGGCATGCACGCCGCGCACCCACGGACCGATGGTGTCGAGCGCGTCCACCGGGTTGGCCTTGCCATACATCAGCAGGTTCGCCGGGTCGAGGTTGATACCCATGTTCTCGCTGCCCACGTCCTGGATGGTGCGCAGCAGCGTGATGGGGGTCTCCTGTCCGGTCTCGAACCAGAACTGCACGCCGAGCGAGTCGCAGGTGCGCATGACCTGCTTGAGCGCGGCGACGGTGCCGGTGTAAAGCGGGTCGCCCGGGAACTCGGGGATGAAGCCGCAGTGCGTGGTGATCGACGCCACGCCCATCTCCGCGGCGCAGCGCGCGGCCTGCTCGAGCGCCTGCACGCGCTGGGCGCGCCAGTCCTCGGGCACCAGGCCGATGGTGATCGGGCCCTCGATGAAGTCCCAGACCGCGATGCCCGGCAGCGCCGCCCATAGCGTCGTGATCTCGACGCCGTAGTCATCGGCGAGACGCTTGACCTCAAGCCCCTCCTCGACGCTCAGGTTCGGCGGCCAGCCGAGCTGGCAGCTCGGCAGCCCGAGGTCCGCGACCTTGCGGATCGCGTCCTCCGGCTCGCCATGTAGATGCACCATCACTCCGAGCTTCAGCTTGTCGTCCGACATGGGTCAACGCCTCCCGTCAGCCTGTGTGCCCACGTATTCGCGCCGAAAGTGGTTCGCCCAGCGCGACCGATCCCCTCCTGACGTCAGCGGGAAACGGGGTTGAGGCGGGGGAAATGGGAACCACGGGAGCCGTCCGGAGGGTGGCTCTTCCCAGCCGCCGCCGTTGGCTGTTGCGCGCTCAGGGGGTGCGGTCGGCCGTCCGGTCGTCCTTCGCGCTGGCCTGCGCCAGCGCATCGCGGAACTGCCGCTCGAACAGGTCCGCGTACAGGCCGCGGTTGCCCACCAGCTCCGAGTGCGACCCAACCTCGAGGACGCGCCCCTCGTCCAGCACGACGATCTTGTCCGCGTTGAGGATCGTCGAGAGCCGGTGCGCGATGGTCACCGATGTCCTGCCCGCCAGCAGTACCTCGAGCGCCTGCTGGATGAGGTGCTCGCTCGTGGCGTCCAGGTGGCTGGTCGCCTCGTCGAGGATCAGGATCCTGGGGTCCTTGAGCAGGGCGCGGGCGATGGCCAGCCGCTGCTTCTCACCGCCCGACAGCCGGAAGCCCCGCTCGCCGACCATCGTCTCGTAGCCGTCGGGGAGCCCGGCGATGAAGTCGTGGATGTTCGCCGACCGCGTCGCCGCGAACATCTCGTCGTCCGTCGCGCCGGGCCGGGCGTACAGCAGGTTCTCGCGCACGGTCGTGTGGAACAGGAAGGTGTCCTGGGTGACGACGCCGATGTGCGCGCGCAAGCTCTCTTGGGTGAGGTGGCGGAGGTCGTGCCCGTCGAGGAGGATGCGGCCCTCGGTCGGATCGTAGAAGCGCGGCAGCAGGTAGGTCACCGTCGTCTTGCCGGCGCCGCTGGGGCCGACCAGGGCCACCCGCTCGCCGGCGCTGATCTCGAAGGACACATCCTGCAGCGCCGGACTCGGCGCCGCCGGCCGCCCCTGAGCATCTCCGTTGTCGTGCTTCACGCGGTGCGCCGATCGGGGGTACTCGAAGCTGACATGCTCCAGGCGGATGTCGCCGCGCGCCCGCGCCAACTCGCTCGCGTCGGCGCTGTCCTCAACGTCCGGGCGCCGGTCGAGGTAGTCGAAGATGCGCTCGAACACCGCCAGTGCGCCCTGCAGATCCACGTACACGTTGGCCATCTGGCCGACGGGGCGGTACAGGTTGGTGAGGTAGGCGACGAAGGCGATGATGGTGCCGATCGACAGCTCACCTCGGATCGCCTGGTGGCCCCCGTACAGGTAGATCAGCGCGGGCCCCGCCACGCTGAACACGGCCAGGCACATGAAGAACCATCGTCCCGCCATGGCCTGCTTGACGTTCAGGTCGGCCACACCGCGGCTGCGCTCAGAGAAGTGCTCCGCGTCCGCCGCCACCTGCCCGAAGATCTTGGCGAGCAGCATCCCGCCGAGGTTGAGCCGCTCCTCCATGAAGGCCACCATCTCGGCGTACTGCTCCTGCGTCTGCCGCGAGAGACGATGGCGAATCCTGCCCACGATCCGCGTGGGGAGATAGAAGCTGGGGACGATCGCGATGGCGAGCAGGGCCAGCCACGGATTCAGCGAGAAGATGACGATGAGCGTGGCCACCAGCGTGAGGAAGCTGCTGGCGATGGAGACGACGGTGGAGGTCGCCACGTGCTGCACCGCGCCGACATCGTTGTTTACCCGCGAGACGATCTCCCCCGCCCGCTCGGCCGTGTAGAAGCCCAGCGACTGGCGCTGCAGGTGGTGGTAGAGGTGGTTGCGCAGGTCCACCATGATGCTCTGTCCCACGCGCGTGCTCAGCCAGCTCTGCAGTACGCCTATGAGGCTGGAGACCACGGTCAGCCCGACGATCCCTGCCACCAGCAGGTGCAGCAGTCCCGCGTCCCTGTCCGGGATCGCGTTGTCGAGGATGCTCCGGACCAGCAGCGGCGGCAGGACGCCCAGCCCCGAGATTGCCGCGATGCACAGCAGGATCGCCACCCACTGGGGCCAGTACGGCGCGAAGTAGCGAGCCACGCGACCCAGGCGCGCGCGGGTGACCGGCACCTGCGGCACATCGTCGCCCTCGTGATAGCGCCTGTGCATGCCGAAGGTTCGCCCCATCCCCCCTATGCTTCGTCCAGCGCCGCCAAAGCCTCGCATGACCCACGCCTCGCCATCCTCGCCGGCCCAGAAGGCCTGGTTCGTCCGGCCCTGATGCCCTCGCCGGCGCGCAGCCCAACTCGTAAGCAAAAGTGAGTAATCACTTACTTCTCG
>JALGUI010000014.1 GCA_029820915.1 Candidatus Zipacnadia bacterium
GCGCGCCGCTGAGCGAGGCCGGGATGGAGTCGATCCGCGAGCAACTGCCGACCGCCAACTTCCGCTACGTGGGCCAGCGCGCCAGCAGCGGCTGTCAGGCCTATCACCGCAGCGGCGACCCCAACCACGCGATCATCGCCAGGGAGGCCATGTACCGGCTGGCGGAGATCGTCGCCGGGATGGACGAGGTCGGGGACTCGCGCGGCGTCGAGTACCTGCCGACGCTCTTCGACCTGGTCGAGGAGTGCGATGCCTGGACCGACGCCGACCGCGTGGTGCTCAGCCGCTTCCTCTACGAGTTCGCGACCAAGCTGCACTACCTGCGCGTGGACATCGAGCCCGCGCCCGTGCCGCACGGCAACAACTGGAACATCCGCACCGCCTGGTCGGCGGCGCGCTACTTCGCGAAGTACTACGGCATCGACATCAACGGCCGGGCCGAGCGCAACCTGACCACCTACTACGATGCCATGATGACCTGGAAGTCGCGCGAGGACTGCCCGGGCTACGGCTCGATCACCGTCATCGACACCCTGCACTATGTGCTCAAGAAGCCCGACTTCGCGGCCTACTTCGAGTCGGGGCTGGCGCGGCAGATGGCCGACTACGCCATGACCATCACCAGCAACATGGGTGACCTGGGCGGCTTCGGCGACATCAGCGCGCTCTACGGCAGCGCGCACTTCCCCGACCCGATGTCGGTGCTGGCCTGGTACTACCGCGACGGACGCTATGCATGGATCCGCGACAAGATGCGCGGTGAAGGTACCGGCGGCGAGTTCCTCGGCCAGTCCTTCCAGGTCGCCGACCTCGAGCCGGTCGAGCCGACGGACCTGCTCGGGGTGCACGTGCTGCCGCTCGAGGACTGGATCTGGGAAAACCGCGACGACGTGCTCGCCACCGGCGTGAGCACCACCGATGAGATCCTGCGCGCGGGCGAGGACCCGCCGCGCGAGGAGTGCTTCGACAAGATATCCTTCCGCGACAGCTTCGACGCGATGGACCAGTACCTCCTGCTGGGCGGGCAGTCGCACGGCTACCACTCGCACCCCGACGGCAACGCGATCATCGGCTTCACCGATGATGAGCGGCTGTGGATCTTCGACAGCGGTTACTTCGTCCCCGACACCACCGAGCACAACACGGTCGCCGTCTTCCGCGACGGGCTGTTCGAGCCGGTGCCGCGCCTGACCGGCCTCGACGCCAGCGCCGACCTGCCGGGCGTGGGCATGACCGAGACCTCGGTGCGGGCCTACAACGGCATGGACTGGAGCCGCGGGATCATCTGGGCCAAGGAGCGGTACTTCCTGGTGGTGGATCGCCTGACCGCGCGCGAAGCCGGCGACTACGGCCTGCAGTGCATCTTCCGCGTCATCGGCGAGCCGGAGATCGAGGCCGACCGCGTGCTGGTGCGCCAGCAGGGCATGCGCATGGCGCTGATGACCGACGGCGCGCCGTCGTGGGAGGTGCGCGGGGTGACGCCCGAGGCGGCCGGGCGCTACGGGCTGTTCGAGAACCAGAACGCGGAGCTTGGTGCCGGTGGCACGCTGAGCTTCCTGAACCTGTTTTACTGCCCCGAGGGCGAGGAGCCGTTCCCGCTGCAGATCGCACGCGCGGCCGATGGCGCGGCGCTCATCAACAGCCCCGACGGCATCGCCTGCGCGGGCGCCGGCGCGCTCCATGAGCCGCGCCTGCCGGTGGTCGATGCCGCGCTCTTCCACCTGAGCCCGACCGCCATCAGCCTGTGCGACGGCCGGAGCCTGGCATGGCCCGAGCCCGCGCTGCTGTTCGAGGCCGACACGCCGGTTGACCTCGCGCTCGACCTGGCGGCGGGCGAGGGCATGATCGTCGCCGACGCGCCCGCCACCGTGCGCCTCGCCGAGGGCCTGGTGCCGGGGCTGACCGTCGATGGCGAGCAGGCGGGCGCGGTGGCCGACGGGATGATCACCGTGCAGCTCGCCGCGGGCGAGCATGAGCTGGGCTTCACCGCCGGCGGCGCAGTCGAGAACGAGCTGGCCGATGTCTGGGCGCGGCTGGAGCAGCGCAAGCGCGAGCGCATGCGCGCCCGGGCGGCGGCGCAGGGGCCGATGGGGGAGGAGGTCTTCGCCGGCAGCTTCACGCGCGAGGAGACGCGCGACATCTGGGTCGCCGCGGACACCGGCGAGGAGCTGCAGAACCTGGCGGCGCTGGGCGCCCCCATGGCCTGGACCGAGGCCCAGCGGGGAGCCCGCGTACGCAACGCCGTGGACGGGGACCTGGAGACCTACTCGGCGGTGGGCAGCAGCGCGCCGCACGCAAGCGATCTGCCCAAGGACCTGGGCGTCGAATGGTCCGAGCCGCAGACCGTGGCCCAGGCCTGGTTCTTCCACTACAGCGCCCAGTACCAGCCCGCCGATGACGGCTACGAGATACAGTACTGGGATGGCGAGGATTGGGCTGCAATCGACGACAGCCTCGAGAAACGCGACGATGACGCGACCTGGGTGCACAGCTTCGAGCCGGTGACCACGACGCGGCTGCGGCTCTTCGTCACCGCCTTCAATACGTCACGCACGGCGGTTCGCGAGATGGCGTTCTTCGCGCGGTCGGCGGAGATGGCCCAGCGCACCGAGACCCTCGACGAGCCGGTGCGCGCGCTGATCACCGCCAACCTGATCGGCACCGAGGCGGCCGAGGTGATCGCCTGTGTGGGCGGCGAGGTGCTGGCCATGAACGCCGGCGGCGAGGTGCTGTGGCGGCAGCCGGTCGGCGGCAGCTACGGCAAGTGCCTGGCCGCCTTCGACCTGGACGCCGACGGTCGGACTGAAGTGCTGGTCGGCGGGCAGGACCGCAGGGTGCACTGCTTCAGCGCCGACGGCGAGGAGCTGTGGGCGGCCGATTGCCCGGCCGACCCGTTCCAGCCCGAAATCGAGCCGGCGCCCGGCACCATCGACGTCATCGCCGCGGGCGACATCGATGGCGACGGGCTTGGTGAGGTGGTCTTCGGGGCGTCCAACTGGTTCGCCTACGCGCTCGACCACGAGGGCAACCTGCTGTGGAAGGCGCTCAACTGGGCGCACCCGCCGCTGGACATCACGCTGCACGACGTGACCGGCGACGGGCGGCTGGAGGCGCTGATCGCCACGCGCTACAACACCGCGAACCTGTTCGACGCCGACGGGGACCGGATCGACGCGGTGAGCGCGGGCTACCACGGCATACCCATGTCGGTGGCCGCCGGCGACCTCGACGCCAACGGGCTGGTCGAGCTGGTGACCGGCTCGCGCATCGGCGGCGTCCACGTCAAGGAGCACGGTGGCGAGCGCGCCTGGAACCTGAACCTGGGCAGCCAGGTCACGGACGTGGCGGCGGCCGATCTCACGGGCGGCGGCCTGCCGAACGTGCTGGCATGCTCGACCAACCACTACCTGGTCTGCGCCGACGCCGATGGCGTGCTGGCGTGGCGGCGCAACGTCGGCGGGGCGGCGCGGCAGATGGCCATCGCGGACGTGAATGGAGACGGCGCGCTCGAGATCGTGGTCGCGGTCGCCGGCGAGGTGCCGGCGATCGTCGGCGCCGATGGGACGCTGCTTGGCCGTGTCGGCCCGCCCGACGCCGAGCACATCGCCATCGCCGACATCGACGGCGACGGTCGGCCGGAGCTGATCGCGGCGAGGGACGGGCTGGTGGCGGCGTACCGGTTCTGAGGGCGAGCCGGCGCCGGCACTCACCATGCTTCAGAGGCCCATAATCCACAATCGACAGTCCTGAGACCGGAGGACAGAGATGGCCAACGAGAAGGTCCGGCTCGGCGTCATCGGCCTGGGCGGCCGGGGGCGCTACTTCGCCCGCGCCTACCACAACCATCCCGATGCCGAACTGGTCGCGCTCGCCGACCCGAACCCGGCCGCGCTGGACCGCTGCCGGCCGATGTTCGGCGACAGCATCGACTACTACGCCGACCTCGACGAGTTCCTGGCGCGCGAGGACATGCCCGGCGTGGTCATCGCCTCACCAGACTTCGCCCACCGTGACAACGCCGTGCAGGCCTTCAGCTACGGCAAGCACGTGCTGCTGGAGAAGCCCATCGCACAGTCGATCTTCGACTCGGACGACATCATCCGCGCGTGGGGGCAGGCGGGTACGGTGCTGTGCGTCGGGCTGGAGCTGCGCTACTCGGCCATCTTCGTGCGCATGCGCCAGCTCCTTGATGAAGGCACGATCGGCGAAGTGATGACCGGGATCGCGGTGGACAACGTCTCGGTGGGCGGCAACTACTTCTACCACGACCGCCAGCGCAAGAAGGACTACACCGTCTCGCTGCTCATGCAGAAGGGCGTCCATACCATCGACCTGCTCAACTGGTTCATGGACGCGGGGCGGCCGACGAAGGTCTACGCCACCGGCTCGCTGCTCTACTACGGCGGTGACGCGGCCAACGACAAGCGCTGCCGCGACTGCGAGCAGGCCGACGAGTGCCCGTTCTTCGTGCAGCACGACCGCTTCCTGATGGACTACGGCGTGACCATCGAGAAGGAGGACTTCTGCGTCTTCGCCCGGGAGGCGGACGTGAACGACAACTCGCAGGTGATCGTGACCTACGAGTCGGGCAAGAGCGCGGTCTACACCGAGTGCCACTTCACGCCCGAGTACACGCGCGACTTCTGGTTCGTGGGCGACGTGGGGAAGATGTACGCGCAGTACAACAACGAGTGCAACTTCATCATCCGCAACCGGTACCGCCACACCGATCACATCGACGAGTGGCACCCGCCCGCCACCCGCGGCGGCCACGGCGGCGGCGACCCGCTCATCCAGCAGGCCTTCCTCGACTGGGTGCGCGACCCCGAGCAGATGGACGTGGCCATGACCCTGGCCGCGCGCGACGCCACCTGCGTTGGCGCCGCGGGTGAGCAGTCCATCGAGACCGGGATGCCGGTCGAGATCCCCGCGCCGCCGGAGCTGCCGTTCTGAGGTGAACGGCTGCCTCCCCGCCCTGAGACCGCTCTGCGGTCTCTTCCCCCCTCTCCGTGCGAGCTGCGCAGGACCTTCGGTTCTGCCCGCCTCATGCAGGATGAGGGGGGAACGGCAACGACAGCGCCCTTGCCCTCAGCGCGCCGGATCGAGATAGAACCACCGCGTCTGCGCGCGCTCGATGTCAACGGTGACCTGCGCGGCATTCTCGGCGAGGACCTCGCCCGTGGTGATCTCGGTCACGCGTGAGGGCTCGGCGAGCGTCAGCGTCACGGGCCCCGAGAAGATCCCGTGCAGCGTGATGATGCGCTGGCTGGCGTAGACCGCGTTCCCCGGTTCGGCCGCCACCCAGCAGCCCGCCCAGCGCGCCAGCTTGTTGGCGAACTCCGCGGTCAGACAGGGCGAGCCCACGAACACCGAGCGCCAGCCGCCCAGGTCCTTCGCGGCCACCGCGACCGCGTCGCCCTGCTGGTAGGTCGCCAGTGGCGTCGCGGCATCGTCCACCACCCCGAAGGCCGGGCCGCGGATGGCGCCGGGCAGGCTCACCCCGGCGGTCAGCCCGTCGACGGCCGGATGGTCGCCCTCCGCCTCGACGATCGCGTTCAGGTCAGGTTGATCCGGCAGCGCCTGAACCTGGATACCGGTGATGGCGGAGATGGCGTCGGCGGGGTCGTCGGTACCCACCACGCCCGGCGCGTGCACGAAGATCAGCGTCCGGCCCTCGCCCTTGAGCTGCTCGATCGCGGCGCGCTCGGGGTCGCTGATGCGGTAGGGGTTCAGGAACAGGTAGGCGCGGTGCTGCAGCATCTGCGGGTTGCCGAGATCCGACTGCAGGTAGACCCGGTAGGGCACGCCGGACAGGTTCAGCTCGTGGATCTGCGACAGCACGCCGGTGTAGCGGAACTGCCCGCCCATCTTCGGCGCGACCCAGTGGCTGCTGTCCTCGCTCACGATCACCGCCAGGTCCGCGCGCGGCGGCTCAGCGATCGTCAGGTCGCGCTCGAAGGCCCGCATGGCCTCGGCGATCCCGGCCATGATGCCCTCGTCGGCGAACCAGCCGCCCGACATGTCATACCACCACGTGCCCAGCCCGAAGGCGAGCATCATGCCGCACTCGCGCCAGACCATGGCGTTGTGGATCTCGGCGGTCTCCGCCCGCCCCCAGGAGAAGTTCTGTGCCGCGGTGCGCGGGACTGAGTGCCACGAGCGCCAGTCCTGCTCGGTGAGGAAGGTGCGCCCGTGCAGGAGCGTCGAGCCGAAGACCGAGCGCACCGCGCCCTGGTAGCCGGCCATGCGAATGCCGTAGGCCGCGGGGCCGGCGAAGAAATCGAGCGCGTCGTCCTCCAGGAAGCGCCCAAGGGCGATATGGTTGGCGGAGTTGCAGGTGATGTCCTCGTAGTAGGTGCCGCACAGCACGCGCCGCCCGGAGGCCTGCTTGATGACATCGGACAGGAACATGACCGTCTCGGCCGGGCCCTCGGAGTAGAACCGCGTCCAGTCGGCGATGTCGCCATCGCTCGCCGCATCGAGTAGCCAGCCGTCCGCCCAGTAGCGCTCGAACTCCGGCGGCCCGGCGGTCTCGAAGGTCACATCGTCGCGATTCCACGCGTCGCGCAGCGCCTGCACGTCCCCCTCGTAACGGCGCCGCAGCCACTCGCGGAAGCTGGCGATGGCCGCCGGGCAGTAGTCGGCCAGGTGGATCTCGTCTCCGGTGAGCCTCGCCCACTGGAACCACTGCCCGTCGTTGTAGCCCGCGACGTGGTAGCCGATGACGGCCTTGCCCGGCTCGCTGCTCTCGACATGGGCGACGAGTCGGCGCAGCGTTTCGGCGGTCTCCTCGCGCAACCTCTGCGAGACCAGGCTCGGCCCGTAACGCTCGCGATCGACCGGCGGCTCGCCGCCCCAGCGCTTGGGGTGCATCTCGACGATGGCGGGCAGGCCGTTCTGGTCCTGCGTGACATCATCGGGATGCTCGGCGCCCCAGTCGCGATAGGCGTCGCAGGCCATGTAGAACATCACGTAGCCGTCGGGGTCCACGCGCAGCACCCGCCACAGCAGTTCATCCACCTCGGAGAAGTCGTACTCACCCGGCCCCATCCACGGCCCGCGGTCGCCGTAGACGTTGCGGCCGAGCACCAGCGGCATGAGGTAGACGCGCACGCCCGCGTCGCGGAAGTCCCCGATCTGGGCGTGGTCGGGCCTCCAGAAGGCGCCGACGTAGAAGGCCCACGGCGTGGGCCGACCGTCGATGCTCAGGCGCGGGCGGTTGGCCCGCCGGTCCACCTCGACCCGGGCGCGGTCGCGCTGCGCGAGGCGCTCGCGGGCGGGCTCGAGCGGCGGCAGCTCCTCGGGCACCGGCTCCTCATAGCGCGGCTCGACCTCCGGCGCCGGCGGCCCGACCTCGACCGCGTCCCAGGCGACATCCGACGGCGCGAAGGCCTGCAGGCAGTGCACGCGGATGCGGCTGTTGCCCTCGCGCACCTCGACGCGCGCGGTGACCTCCTGCCACTGCCCGTGCTGCAGCGGGATGTGCACCGTGCCGAAGGCGTTCGGGTACTGCTGGTCATCGCTGTCGGCGGTGTGCTGGCTGATCATCAGGTAGACGCCGCGGCGCACGTCGGCGTGGGGGTAGACGTGCGCGGTGACCTGGTAGGTCTCGCCGGGCGTCACGTCGATGAAGTCGCTGAGCAGCACGCTGTAGCCGGCGGAGTCGGTCTTGTGCACGCGGAAGGCGCGCTCGCCGTTGAGGGCGACGTCGGCCCAGGCGAACTCCGCGCCCCCGCCCTCGCCGGTGTGCCAGACCCAGCGCGCGGGCCCGCCTTCGCCTACCTCCTCCATGCTCCAGTTGGGGACGGTGGGGCGGTCGAGGTCCTGGGCGCAGGCGGGCAGCGCGAACAGCAACGGGAGTGCGATTGACAGGCGCAGGATCATCGGTGCCTCCTCAGCCACTACAGGGCGGGCGTCTTGAACGACCCGGCCGGTCTGAAGCCCGGCCGCTCCAAACGACTCCCGGCGGCCGCCCGCCTACAGCTCATCCACCAGCCGTTCGAGGGCGTCGAGGGCGCGGATCTCGGCGGCGCCGGCCTGGCGGAGCAGATCGGCGCACTCGGAGTCCTGCACCGTCGCGCCCTCGACCTCGTCCGCCGGGTTCTGGAAGGGCACCCGTTCGACCGCGGCCTTGAGCGCCTCGTGCACCGCGCCATAGTGCTCGATGGCCTCGTCGAAGAGCGCGTCGGCGCGTCCGGGCAGACGCTGCTTCGCCTCGTCCAGGAAGGCCACCGCCATCTCGCGGCACTCCAGCCAGCACGCGCCGTTGTAGCCCGCGCCAAAGCGGTCGGCGCAGCCGCTCTCCAGCGCCTCGGCCCAGACCTCGAAGGCCTCCGGCCCGCAGGCGTAGTTCTGGTGGCAGTACTCACCCGCAGCATGCCGCAGCGCGGCGGCCAGGGCCTCGCGCACCGCCACGTCATCGTCGGCGGCGTCGCATGGGAGCACACACTGCACGGAGAGCCAGCCGATCTCGGTGTCCGCGAGTTCCTGCCAGGGCTTGGGCTGCGTCGCGTGCTCGGCGCCGGGGCCGGAGTAGTAGTAGCCCACGTCGTCGTAGCCGGTGATCACGTACCACTCGGGGATGTGCAGCTCCCAGCCGTAACAGGGCACGCCCGTGTCGATGCAGCCGCGCACCAGCGCCCATGCGATGGCCTGGCGGGCGGCGAAGTCGCTGTGCGAGGCATGCGCGCCGGTCACGCCGTCCACCAGGTAGCCCAGGTTCTCGGCGAGGCGATCGACCACCTCGGTCTTCCACGCGGTCGGGCCGCTCGGACAGAGCTGCTCGTGCACGTTGATGGCGAAGGCGTGTGAGGTGCCGCCGAAGACCCACGCCCGCGAGAGGCCCAGCCCGAGGTAGTCGGTACACCCGAGATGGCACCCCATGTGCGTGATCCACGCCGGCTTCTCCGCCAGTCCCTCCAGGCGGTTCATGACGCACCTCCGATGGTCGGCGATGGCACGATCACTCCGGCACGACGCGCAGCACTTCGGTACGCCACGCGTTCAGTGCGATCGTGGCGATCAGGTCATCTCCGTCGGTCTCGGCCGCAAGCTCGCCGCCCTCGACCAGCCGCTGCAGCGCGAGAGCGCCCCACCAGCCGCCCTCCAGTCGCACCGTGCAGGTCACAGGCTGGTCGGTCGGGTTGCGCACCGCCAGGTACGCCTCGCCGCCGGGCCCGCCGTAGCGCTCGATGCGCACTTCGGCCGGCTCGGCGCGCGCGTGGGGCACCGGCTCCCAGCCCGCCGCGTTCAGGGCATCGAAGATCGGCAGGTAGTGGCGGAACAGCTCGCGGTCGCGCTCCATGAGCTCGGGCGTGAGGAAGTAGCGCTGCATGTGGGCGTAGCCCGGCTCAGTGCCCCCGCCCGCCGTCGAGATGCCCGGCCAGAAGCCGTAGAGGAGCTGGTTGTCGAAGTGCCGGCGCATCTCGTCGGCGGTCATCGCCGGCACACGCACCTGCACCGCCGAGCGCCACTGCATCAGGTTTGAGACCGGGCGGTGGTACGCGTAGATGCGCTGCTGCATCGCCTGCGCATCCTCCTGGAAGTCCACCAGCTCGCAGCCGGTCACGTCCGCGAGGTGGCCGTAGAGGCGTGTGGCGTGCGGGTACAGGTTGAACATCAGCAGCTTGCCGCGCTCGTGCAGGTACTCGCGCAGCCACGTCAGGAACTCCGCATGCGCCATGCCGCTCACGACCAGCGGGTCACCCGAGGCCAGCGAGAAGGTCGGGGGCAGGTCGGCGGCGGCGAGGTGCTCGGGCGCGTGGTCCTCATGGCCGGCGAAGGTCGGGCTGACGCTGTCCACGTAGATGCCGTCCGCCCATTCGATCGCGGGCGCCACACGTGTGGTCCGCGTCCAGTCGGCGATGTTGGGCGAGGGCAGGTCGGGGTCGGAGTTGGTCTGCCACCACGTGGCCCACGTCGTGTACCTGTCCTCGAAGTAGGGCGCCCGGCCCTCGGGGCCGATGATCATCGAGTTCAGCACCACCCGCGCCATCTCGTTGCGCGGGGTGCTCTGCCACTGCTCGTCCGTCTCCTCCCCCGCCCACGCCCGCAGCAGGGCCAGCCGCTCCTCGTACGGGGGCATGTCCGCGCGCTCGGCCGCTTCCGGGAAGTACTGGCGCACCCCCCACGGTTCGATGTAGCGGAAGGTCAGCGCGCCATGCTCGCGGCACCACTCGCGCTGAGCCGCCGTCGCGTCGCCGCATTCGTAGAAGGCCAGCCCGAAGTCCTCGACGTCAGGCGTCGCGGCATCGGGCAGCCGCAGCGTCCAGCAGCCTCCGCGCGTCGCCGCGCCCTCAAAGAAGCCCGGGAAGACTGCGTAGTAGCGTTCGAGCGCCGCCCGGAAGCCCCAGGCCGGATCGTGGCGGTAGAGCACGAAGCTGAACTGAGCCGGTGCGTCCGGCGACGCGGACGACAGCGCGAGATCGACGCTCGTCGCCAGGCCGGCGTCATCGCAGTGGAAGCCCTGCAGGGACGGTGGATCAAGCGCGGTCGCCATCGCCAGCGCGCCGATCTCACCCGCGATCGACGCAAGCGGGTAGCGGCCGGTGGGGTGGCCGGCGAAGCCTGCGGCATCCTGGCAACTGCCACCGGGCTCGATGACGACCTGCTCATCCGGCCCTGCCGACCAGAGCCAGTTCGCCGGCGCGAGGGGCAGCCGCCACGTCACGCGTAGCGCGCGGTCGGCGGGCTCAGGCTCGGCGGCGGCCACGGTGACCTGTGCCGACAGGTAGTCGGCATGCGCGGCGTACTCGACTGCGACTCGCAGGCCGTCGATCTCCGCCGACTGGACCGGGGCGTCCCGTCCGGTGAGCGGCGCGCGCACCGGTCGCTCGGCCCCCCAGCCGCCGGGGGAGGCGGTGATGCGCAGGTCGTCGATGTCGGCCTGCAGCGCCCCCTCAGTGTACACCCGCAGTGACAGCCGCACCTGCGTGACCGCGGGCGGGACGACGTAGTCGTAGCTGAAGCGCCGCCACCTGTCGGGCTCGGCGACCGCGAAGCCCACCCTGTAGTGCGCGTTGGAGTAGGGGGTGTGCTGCCAGCCGTGCGGCGGCGCCGCGTCGGCGGTGAGGTCGCGTCCATCGGCGCCGAAGAGGCGCAGGCAGAGGATATGCGTGCCTTCGGTGGACGGGCTACGCGCCAGCCAGGAGATAGTGAGGACGTCGCCGGGCCGCACCTCGACCGCCTGCGCGGCCGCCATGCCCGCTCCCGCCGTCCCGCCATCGCCGATGCGCAGGAAGCCCGCGCCCTCGGCGGCATCGCCCTCGATGCGCTCGGCGAAGACCTCGGTGGCGTCCCAGTCGGCCATCACGGCTGAGGTCCACGTGGGTTGCGGGGCGTTGAAGCCGAGGGCGAGCGCCTCGCGTGAGGGCAGGTCCTCGGGGCGGCGGAACTCCTGCACGAACAGGCCGCCCGGGCTGTCCGTCGCAGGCAGCGGGCGGCCGTCAATGCTCACAGCGGTCGCCTGACCGGTGGCATCATCGAACGTCACGGCCAGGCCATCATCGGTGCGCAGCTCCCGGCCGGGAGCTGCGGAGGCCGCGATGGCCAGCAGCAGCGCTGCGTGCGGGAGCCACGAGATGCGCATGTCAGACCGCCTCTCATCGCGCGGGGAGACCGGTGCGCGTCGCAGGCTTCGCTGCGCTCTCCGCGGTTACCTCCGTGCTCAGGCGGGCTCGGGGTAGGAGTAGAAGCCCTCGCCGCTCTTGCGCCCCAGCTTCCCCGCCTGCACCATCTCGACCAGGCGGTCCGGCGGCCGGTAGCGCTCGTGGCCGGTCTGCTCGTGCAGGGCCTTCAGCAGCGAGAGGACCATGTCCAGGCCCATCATGTCGGCGGTGCGCAGCGGGCCCATGGCGTGGCCCATGCCCATCTCGACCGCGGTGTCGATGGCCTCGGGCTGCGCACCCTCGTCGAGCAGCTCAATCGCCGCCGTCACCTGCGAGGCCAGGATGCGGTTGACCACGTGGCGCGGGACTTCCTGCGAGGTCATCGGCTCCTTGCCGAGTTGCGCGCACAGCTCGCAGGCGGCCTCAACGACCTCGGGCAGCGTCGCCGAACCCGGGTCGATGAGCACGAGCTTCATGGCGGGCGCGGGGTTGAAGAAGTGCATGCCCAGGAAACGCTCGGGCCGCCCGAAGGCGTCGGCGAGCACATCGACGGACAGCGCCAGGCTGGTGGTCGCGACGGGAATGCCCTCACGCACCATGCCTGCGGCCTGGCGCAGCACCTCCCCCTTGACCTCGATGTTCTCGGACACCGCCTCGATCACCCAGTCGGCGTCGGCCAGCACCTGCCATGTCGGCTCCCAGGATATGAGGCGGCGGATGCGGGCCGCGTCGTCGGGGGTGATCCTGCGCGTCTCCATCCCCCGGCGCAGCGACCGGTCGAGCAGGCGCTGACTGCGGTAGATGGCCTCCTGGGAGGTGTCCAGCAGGTGCACGCGCAGCCCGGCGTCGGCGGCCGCCTGGGCGATGCCCGTGCCCATGGTGCCCGCGCCGATCACACATAGTCTCTCTACGCTCATCGCTCTCCCTCCGATCTGGAATGCATGGTGGCTGCTCTCCGCACATCAACACCTCGTGGGCGGGGGGACGGCGTGTCGTCGGTGTTGAGGGATTCGGCGTCGGGCACCCTGTGCCCTACCTGCCGGCGCGGAGGAATCCGTGCGCACCGGCGGGAAGCCCGTCCCATCCGGTCGTCTGAGGAGGACCAGCGATGCTCATCGACTTCCACGTACACCTGGGCAACAGCTTCCGCAACGAGTACCCGAACGGCCGCAGGTCGCCATCGGTGCACCAGCTCATCGATTGGATGGACCGCAACGGCATCGACATCGCGGTGCTGCTGCCGCTGGAGAGCCCTGAGGTCGTGCCCGGCTACTACCTGTCCGAGCAGGCCGTGGCCGATCGCGACACCTACGGCGAGCGCCTGATCGCGTTCTGCTGCTTCGACCCCCGCATGAAGTCCGTGCCCGAGCTGATCGACACCTTCGTTCACCGTTACGGCGTCAGGGGCTTCGGCGAGGCGCTCAACGGCCTGGCCTTCGACGATGAGCGCAACTGGCCGATCTACGAGAAGTGCGCCGAGCACGCGCTGCCCTACCTCTTCGACATGGGCCCGACATACTGCTGGGACGATGTGGGGCTGCCGCGGCTGGAGCGCATGCTCGCGCAGTTCCCCGGCTGCCAGTTCGTGGGCCACGGGCCGGGGTTCTGGACGGCGATCTCGGGCGATGACCCGCGGCAGGGCTACCCCTCCGGCCCGGTCACCCCCGGCGGCGCCATCGATCGGCTCATGGCGAGCCACGACAACCTCTGGCTGGACCTGTCCGCGGGCTCGGGCCACAACGCCATGACCCGCGACCCGGAGTTCGCGGCGGGCTTCATCGAGCGCCACTGGCGCAAGATGCTCTTCGCGACCGACTACTTCATCGTGAACCAGGAAGTCCCCAACGTGGCGTGGTTCGCGAACCTGGACATCTCGGCGGAGATGCGCGCGGCCATCGGCGCGGGGAACGCACTGCGGCTGCTGGGGATGTAGCCCGGCCCCGCCTTGCAGACGGCAACGACGACGACACGCGTCGGAAGCTGAACCGGGATGCCCATCACCGTCGGGATGGTCGGGCTGGGCGCGTTCGGCCGGGCGTTCGTGCAGCCGGCCAAGGACCACCCCGAGGTCGCGGGCATTGCGCCGCGCGACCTCGACGGGCACAAGCTCGGCCGGTGCGCGCAGATGTTCGGGATCGACGCGTGCTACACCCGCCCCGACGAGATCCTCGCCACCGACATCGACGCGGTGATGATCATCACCCAGCCGTGGCTGCGCGCACTCCAGGCCATGGAGGTGGGCAGGCACGCCTGCCTGGTGGACGAGTCCGTGATGGCCTGCGTCGAGGGGCGCCGGCCGCCCGTCAACGCCTGGGCGGCGGTGCGCTATCTCGCGCCGGGCGTGATGGCGCCCAAGTCGGTGCTGCGCGACGGCGAGTTGCTGGAGATGCCGGACCGGGGAGACCCGCCCGGCGAGAGCCGACCGCCAGCGAGCAACGGGTCTATCGCCCGCATATCACAGGCACTTCGATGAAGGTTGGTCCAACAGTCGAAGTCTTGGCGTTGCAGGTACTTCAGCGGGCGGCAGGACCGTCTGCTGCCGTTTCGCACCGTTACGCCTCTCGTGCTGTCCGGCCTCTCGTAGGGGGGGGGGCAGATAGATGAGCATATTTGTCTGGGAAGGGGATTTTGGAGCAACAGGAGGAGAAGTGGGAAGCAGAATCGAAGCAGCAAATAGAGGTCGACCATATGAGAGAGGAGTGGCAACGGATGAGAAGGGGTTTCACTCTGATTGAGCTGCTGGTGGTGATCGCGATAATCGCGATCCTCGCGGCGATCCTGTTCCCCGTGTTCGCCCGAGCTCGTGAGAAGGCAAAGCAGACGTCATGTTTGAGCAACATGAAGCAAATCGCCCTGGGGCAGCTCATGTACGCTCAGGACTATGATGACGAGACCGTGCGCTGGAACGGCTACTGGGACAGTGGTGAGTACAATCCTCCTCAATTCGCCTACTGGTACGAGTACATAATGCCCTACGTGAAGAACGACCAGATCTTCATATGCCCCTCTGCCACCGATCGTGCGCTGGACCCGGGTTACGCGCCTGCGAACACCTACCTGTGCAACTACGCGGTGAGCAACGGCTGGCCGATGCAGAACCTGTCCGAGTTTATGACGCCGGCGGCCACGGTAATGATGTGCGAGACCCAGAGCAACAACTACTACCGCTATCGCCTCGCGCCGAACAGCGACTACGCAATCGACAGCGCTGCCCGGCACAGGCACAACGATGGGCTCAACATCGCGCTGGCCGACGGTCACGCCAAGTGGTATCCGGCCGCCAAGTTCGCGAGCGGTGAGCCCACGATCGACCTGCACTGGTGGCCGAACTGGCCGTACTGAGCGGCCATCGCCGCTGCTCTCCGCCCCACCTGGCCGAAGAGTCGGGGGCACCGGGCCCGCGGGTGCGGCGGGTCTTGCTGCGATATGCCATCGCCTGAGGCCGGTACATGACAAAGGCCCCGGTTGGGGGATACCGGGGCCTTTGTCGGGACTGAATGGACCCACGCCACCTCGCATGCCGCTCCGCCGGGTCAGTCCTCCACCGTTTTCACCAGGAGCGGGAACCACCACGCCGCATCATCACCACGCCACCGCGCCGCGTCCATCCCGTCCAACTACATGCTCTCAGACGGAAGAGCACAGGCTGAAGTTCAGTGGTTTCGTGTAGCTTATCGTGCGACCGTCAGTCCGAGCCGCCGCTTTCCACCAGCGCGGCCTTCGATCGCGTGTACTGCAACTCCACCTGCGTCTGCAGCCCGGCGAGGATCTGGTGCGTGACCTCCAGGTCCTCCTCCGCCTCCTCCTCGCACAACAGGCCGATGCACACCACGTCGGTGGGCTTGATGTTGGCGAAGGCGAAGCCCAGGCCGGTGGGCGGGTTGAGGCGTCCGGCGGCCAGCGGCTTGATGACGATGACCGGCTTCGGGGTGTTGCGGATGATGTTGGCGACCCAGTCGGTCTCCACCGAGCACAGGAAGCCGATGGGGTTGAAGGGCTGGATGTAGGCCGCGATGTCGTAGCCCGCGCGGTCGCCCACCACGATCGCCTCCGGCCGATGTGTGGACAGCCCCGGCGCCATCCCCTTGCTGCGGATGTAGGCCGCGACCTCCTCGTACTCGGTGATCTCGTTGGTCGCCGGGTGCAGCCGCGAGTCGGTCCACGAGGTGTGCGGGAAGCAGAACTCGGCCCCCAGCTCCGCGCATTGGTCGATGCCGGCCTTCAGCTCCTCAACGTGCGCGCCGCCGGGCGTGAGCACCTGGATGATGTGCCGGCCGGTGCGGCGGCGGTGCAGCTCGATGGCCTCGGTCAGCAGCTCGCTGATCGGCGCGACGATCGCGTTCATTCCGCCGGCGGTGCAGATCTCCAGCACGTTCGCGATCTTCTCGGCATCCTGGTAGCGCCGGATCCACTTGCTCTTCGCGGCGCTCTGATGCGAGTACCCCAGGAACCAGTTGGTGCCGATCACCAGCCGGCCGATCTCGTGACCCTCGATCATCGTCGTCGGCAGCGTGCCCTCGGACATAATCAGACCTCCATGCCCGCGTCTTCAGCATCGGCGACGGCCCGTCGGCGGAGTGTTCGTGGGCGTCGCGCGGATTCCTGCGTGCGGGTACGGCCCCGAAGGCTGCGGCAACGGCAAAGGGGGGCGAGGGGCTTTCCTGGAAGAAAGCTCCTCCCCCCGACCGCTGCGCGGTCTCCCCACTCCGCAAAGCACTTCGCATGGCGTCATCAGGAAGCGCAAGGCCGGAGCGGAGGCGGCGCGGCCATCGACCAGCGGACGCGTCTCCGAGCCGCGGCGATGCCGTTGCCGTTGCTGGTGGGTGGTAGCGGGTAGCCCCCCGGGCAGGACATCCTGCGCTGCACGGCGCACTGTGCCGCATTGCCGGAAGGGAGATGGCGCCGATGATCAGGCTGACGCTCATCGCGATGGCGCTCGCGCTCACGTGCGCGGTCTGCGTCGCGCAGGACAACCTGTGCCCGAATCCGGGCTTCGAGGCGGTCGATGACGCCGGATGGGCGGAGGGCTGGACGATCTGGCCGGAGGAGCCGGACGAGGGCGCGGGCGTGGTGATTGACGACCAGTCTGGCACGAGAGTGACCGGGCGTATTCGCGCGCCCAGCGGCGTATCGAGGTGAAGCCGGGCGCCTCCTACCTGTTCACCTTCTTCGTGCGCACGCAGGACGTCGAGCCCGCCGCCGGCGGCATGGGCGCGCGGCTGTACATCGAGAAGTCCTCCGGCGACCGCGCCTCGACCAGGCAGCAGGGGACGATGCCGTGGACGCAGATCCGCGTGGGGCCCATCGAGGTCGGCGACGCGAGCTTCGTCACGCTCATGTGCTACCTGCACCAGGCCTCCGGCACGGTGTGGTTCGATGACATCTCGGTGGTGGAGGTGACCGAGGCGGTCGCCCGGAGCCTGGCCCAGCAGCAGATGCAGGCCCGCTTCGCCTCCGACGTCACGGTCGTGCGCGCGTTGGCCGTCGAGGCGGATGACCAGGCGGCGCTTGAGCAGATCAACGCGCTGCAGGAGCGCGCGTGGGAGTCGGAGTTAGAGACCGAGGTGGACTACCGCGCCGGGCCGCCGTGGTTCCCGATGCATGTGGAGCTGTTCCGGGTCGCGGCACAGGTCAACGCCCGGCGGCTGCGCGACGCCGGGGCGGTCGTCGCGTGGGTGGACGACCCGTTTGCGGCCTTCCCGGCGGCGCAACTCATCCCCGACGAGCGCGATGCCTCCGCCGAGGTGGTCATGTGCCGCGACGAGCGCGACCAGGCGCTGGTGAAGCTGTGCAACCTTGCGGATGAGCCGATGGCGGTCAAGGTCGCGGTCGCGCCGCCTGCCGGCGACGGGGCGCCGGCGATCGCCCTGCGCGAGGTCATCTGCATCGATCCGGGGCTGGGCGGGCAGATGTACGGCGACCCGCTGCCGCTGCTCGATCTGACCGACGGTCGCGCGACCATGACGCTACCGCCGGGCGTGGTGCGCGGCGTGTGGCTGCAGATCGACTCGGCCGGAGCCGCGCCGGGCGACTATCGAGCGGCGCTCACCATCACTCCTGCCGCAGGCGCACCCGTGGTCCGTCAGGTCAACATCCGCCTGTTGCCGGTCGCGATGCCCGCCGAGAAGCCGGTGGTGACGTGGAACTACTCCTACGAGAACTACTGGATCATGGGCGAGCGCTGGGAGCAGGCTCGCCGCGACCTGGTCGAGCACCACATCAACGCCTACTGCTGGCCGCACCCGTACCTGCCGTGGCCGGTGCTGGGCGAGGACGGCGTGCTGCAGCCGCTCGACTGGTCGCGCTTCGACGCCGGGCTGCGCAGCCACGACAACATTCGGTGGCTGCTGCTGTGGCCGGGCTTCGAGTGGGGCGAGAACGTGCGGCTGAAGCTCGACCTCGAGCCCGGCTCCGACGAGTGGCGACGCGTGTTCGTCGAGTGGTTCACCGCGCTGCGCGAGGGCCTCGCCGCCCGCGGCTTCGGTCCCGATCGGGTGGCATGGTACCTCGCCGACGAGCCCTGCAACCTCGCGCGCGCAACGGCCGTGCAGCTCACCGGCGAGGTCATCAGGGAGATCGCTCCGGACGCCTACGTGCTGGCGAACCCCTACGGTGCGGCCACGCAGGAGCTGCTGGAGATGATGGACCCGGTGGTGAACCTGTGGTGCCCGTCGCTGAGCATGCTCGATGACGAGCACCTCGAGTTCTTCCGCGCGGGCACCGAGGTGTTCTGGAGCTACCAGGTGCTGGCGAAGACTGCAGACCCCTTCGGAGCGTACCGGTTCTCGTTCTGGCGCTGTCACGACAGGGGCATCACCGGGCAGGGCTTCTGGTGCTACGCCGACGCGAAGGGCAGCAACTGGGACCCGTACGATCACGAGCGCGCCGAGTATGCGCCCATCTACGACGGCGATCCGCGGGAGCTGATCCCCGGGCGGCGTTGGGAGGCCTGGCGTGAGGGCGTCGAGGACTACACGCTGCTGTGGATGCTGGACGAGGCCGCCGACGGTGAGCTGACGGAGGCGCAGCAGCAGGTGGTGGCGCAGGCCCGGACGGCGGTCGAGACGGCGATGGCGGAGCGCACGCCGCCCGCGGTGACGGATGCGAGAGGCGAGGTGCTGCAGGCCCTCGTAGCGATGGCGGCCGACTGAGCGCCGACCTTTTTTCGCGCGAGGGAGGATTCGGCGGAGGGCATGTTCAACTGCGCGCAAACTGGCGGCTCTGCGCTTCGGTGAAGCGGGGAGCCGCCGCCTGCTATTGCCGGATGTCGCCTGTCGGAGAAGGAGGGATCGCCAGATGACGTATGAGCAGATGCAGGCCAAGCAGCTCAAGCTCAGCCTGCTGCTGGCCGTGGTCTTCCTGATCACGGTATTCAGTGTGCCCTTCCTGAACGCCGCCTTCCCGAGCCAGATGCTCACGCCGGTGCTGGGCATCCCCTTCGTGTGGCTCTTCGTGGGCATCCTCTTCCACGTGGAGTTCTGGATCATCGCGGTCGTCTACACGCGCTGCTCGAACCGCTGGGAGGAGGAGATGACCGATGGGGAGTGAGATCGTCCTGCTTCCGCTCATAGCCGCCATCGTGGTGCTGGCGCTCACCATGTACCTGGGCATCAGCGCCGCGCGGCGCACCCAGACGCTCGCCGACTACTGGGTGGCGGGCCGTTCGGTGGACGTGTTCACCAACGCCTCGGCCATCTCGTCGAACTACCTGTCGGCAGCGTCGTTCCTGGGCGTGGCGGCCTTCGTGTGGGCCAACGGCTTCGACGGGGTGTGGTACGCCACCGGGTTCGCGGCCGGCTACATCCTGCTGCTGCTCTTCATCGCCAGCCCGCTGCGCCGCTTCGGCGAGTACACCATCCCCGACTTCTGCGATGGGCGCTTCGATTCCGAGCGCCTGCGCCACGTCGGCATCATGTGGACCTTCGTGATCTCATCGCTCTACATCATCGCCCAGATGGTGGGCGTGGGCACGCTCATGGAGGTCGTCACCGGCATCCCCTGGATGTGGGGCGTCATCCTCCTCGGCGGCGTGATCACCCT
>JALGUI010000015.1 GCA_029820915.1 Candidatus Zipacnadia bacterium
TCGTTCGCACCTCCGCGGCATGCCGGGCACGGCCCACGGGCGAGGGCGCCCGTGGCACAGAACGGCCGGGGCCGCCGCGTCGTTGCCGTGAGTCGTTCCGTGCGACGGGCAGTCGTGCCCGTCGGTCGCTCGCACGTCTGCAGAGCTGCCGAACAGCGCACGGGCGGGGCGCCCGTGCCACGGAACGACAACGGCAACGGCGAACGGCCGTGTTGGGCCGACCTTGCGCGCTCGCTACGCGTCCGCGCTGCGTGCGGCCCCTCCTCGTTGGTCGTCGGGCCCGCGTCTCAGGCCCTCGCCATCGCTGAGCAGGCCGACGGCCTGCTCCCGGATCATCTCGAACGCCTCGGGCACCAGCTTCGCCCAGTAGCGCGTCTCCGCCTCATGCCCGCCCCGCGCCATCGCCTCCGCGAAGGGGATGTAGCCGACATAGTGCGACGTGCAGTGCGCGATGAAGGTCGGCTGGAAGGGCGAGGCCAGCTTGATCGCCAGCGCCAGCTCGACGAAGGGCTCGCCAGGCAGGCCCACGATGGCGGTGTCACCGATGCGCAGCACCTGGATCTCGTACGCCAGGTTCGGGTCGCGCTGCCGCTGCAGATGCACGCTCCACACGCTGGCGGCCACCATCCAGTCGCGCGTGAGCTGGCCCGGGCGGTCGGGGTCCCACGGCGGGACGGGATCGGCGTCCAGCACGCCGCGCGCCCACGACAGCTCCTCGTCGGTCAGCTCGCGCAGCGGGATGGGCAGGCGCACCAACCGCCGGTCGAGCGCGACGTCATCGGTGAACTCCAGGCGCTCGAAGACCATGCGCGTGGTCTCGGCCAGGCCCGCGCCCATCGGCCGGTGGTCGGAGCGGTCGGCCGGGTTGATGTTGCCGCACGCGCCGTTGATGACCAGCGGCACGCAGCCCTCGCCGAAGGTCGCCCGCATCTCCGCCGCCCACGCCCCCGGCCAGTCGGCGGAGACCAGAGGCCGCGAGAAGACGCACACCGGATGGCAGGTGTGGTGCAGGAGTACCGCCGGGATGTCGATCGACGGCTCGCGCACCACCAGCACACCGACCTCGGGGTCGATGGGGCCCTCGATGTAGCGGATCGTCTGCCGGCCCTGCGGCTCGGCCCAGACGCCGGTGGTCATGGTGATGCCGCCGTCCACGGTCACCGCGCGGCGGTTGGCGGCCCAGCGGCCGTCGCTGCCCGAGGCCGCCGCGATCTGCACCGGGCGCAGACTGCCCAGCGCCTGGCCGACGGCCTCGACCGCGCGCCCGGCCGCCCACTCGCTATAGGCCGAGTCGCCGCCGCGCACCCACTCGAACTCGTGGGGCAGCGCCGGGAAGTCGGGGTCCACCATGAAGTGTCCGATGGGCGGGGCGGAGTGCGTCTGCGTGGCGTGTACCATGAGCGCGTCCGGCTCGAGGCCGAACTGCTCCGCGACCCGCTCCCGGATCCGCTCGGTCCAGTCCTCCGTGATGATGGTCACGTCCAGCGCGAGTACGCAGATGCGCCTACCCCCGGCCTCGAAGGCGACCACCTTCGCGTACAGCGGGTCGAGCGCCACTCTCGCCGGCCGGTGATAGCCGACGGCGCCCGCCAGGTGCGTGCCGGCGGGCGGCGTGATGTCCACCTGTGACGCTCCCGCGCGCAGCTTCGCCTCGTCGGTCATGCGCGTCACCTCCCACGCAGCTTCGCAGCACGCAACCATTCGCCGCCGCGCGTGCGTCGCCTGCCGAGGGGAAGGGCGGATCGAGGGCGAACCCGCCGGCGCGAGGAGCGGCAGGGGAAGGATGCCCTGTGTCGTGTGCCGCCGGCACCCTCGCCGGCGGAGGCCGACGACAGCGGCGCCTGTCGTCGAGTGATAGAGAGAAGGTGGCGAGATGCGGAGAACACGGGCATTCGCGCCGCTGATGCTGGCTGTGGCGATGCCCTGCGCCGCGCAGCATTACCACCCCGAGGGCTTCGGGGCGGGCGCGACGGGCGGTGAGGGCGGGGCGGTCATCCATGTGACCACGCTCGCGCCCGATGGCCCGGGCAGTCTGCGTGAGGCGATCGACAGCCCCGGTCCGCGCATGGTGGTGTTCGACATCGCGGGCACCGTCGAGTTGGGCACCGGACGACTCATGATCGGCTACCCGCACCGGCCCGCGTGGCGTGAGGCTCGGGAGGCCGAGCGGGAGCCGCCGCCCAACCCGCACTCCGACCTGACCATCGACGGCACCACCGCGCCGCCGCCGGGCATCACCATCTCGGGCACCATGATGGTCCGCTACGGCGCGAGCAACATCATCATCCGGAACCTGCGCATCCGCGACAACGGATACACCGGCCGCTCGGGCAGCGACTGCATCTGCATCGTGGACGGCTGCCGCGACATCGTGGTGGATCACTGCTCGCTGACCTGGGCGCGCGACGAGGTCGTGAACCCGTGGGGGCAGTGTGCCGACATCACCTTCGGGTGGTGCATCTTCCAGGGCTACGGCCCGCACGGCTACGGGCCGCTGGTGGGCGGCGGCGCGACGCGCACCACCTTCCATCACTGCCTCTTCGCGCACAACATGGGGCGCAACCCACGCATCAGCGGCCCCGACCGGCCCAACATCGACCTGCCCCCCGACGCCGAGTGCCTGGTGGACATCCGCAACAACGTGCTCTACGACTGGTTCAACGTGGGCTCCACGGCCATCGCCTACCGCTCGGCAGCCAACCTCGTCGGCAACCGCTACATCCCGGGCCTCAACTCCAACCCGCGGATGGCCATCGCGGTCACCGGGGGCTCGGCGGCATACATCCAGGGCAACCTGAGCCCCGTGCGGCCGACGGACGACCTGGACGAGTGGCTGGGCGCCGGGCGCCTCGTGGCACCTGACTGGCACGCCGAGTACGGGCCCTGGGAGGAGGGCCTGCGAGCGGACGAGCCCTTCGACGTGCCGCCGGTCAGGACCCATCAGGCCGAGGACGCCGCCGACCTGGTGCTGGCGCTGTGCGGCGCGTGGCCGCGCGACCCCATCGACGCGGGCATCGTGCGCACGGTCTTGCACGGGACCGGCTGGGCGGGCGTGCCCAACACCCGCGCCATCGACTTCGAGAACCGGCCGCCGTCGGTGACCGGCAGGGCGACCGGTGAGGGGCTTGAGATCGCCTTCGCGGCGGAGGCCGAGGACCCTGACGGCGAGGTCGTCGGCTGGGCCTGGGACTTCGGCGATGGCGGGCGCGGCCTTGCGTCGGAGGCGACGCATCGCTACGAGCCGGGCGAGTACACCGCCACGATAGCCGCGATGGACGACATGGGCGCAACCGGCCACGCGCGGCTGAGGCTCACGGTGCGCGAGGGCGAGGCCGTCATGGTCGAGACGCTCCCCGAGCCTGAGGGCGAGCGCCTGCAGCCGCCCGGGCCCGAGGAGGGTGAGCCCACGGTGACCGTGCAGGTGCCTCGCACCGCCGCTCCGGCTGAGGGAGAGTGGCCGGACGCAGTCGCATGGGACGGCGCGGCGCACCTGCTGCCCTTCCTCATGCAACAGGGATACCAGGCGGTGGCGGAGGCCGAGATGGACGCGCGCGTGCTGCACGATGGCGAGCGGCTCTACCTGCGCGTTGACTGCGTGAAGCCGTCCGCCGAGGTCAGGCCGGCCCGGACTGGCTCCGAGCGGTGGTTCTACCAGTGCGTGGAGGTGTGCCTGGCGCCTCAGTGGGGCGCGCGCCCGTGGTTCCACCTGGTGGTGAACGCGAACGGTGAAGTACTCGATGCGCGCGAGTTCGACCGCGACTGGGACCCGCCCGCGCCGTGGCCGGTCAGCTCGCGCGCCGAGGGCGAGCGGTGGGTCATCGACATCGCGATCCCGCTGGCGGACATCGGCGCGAGCGGTTCGGTTGCCCTGAAGATCGCGCAGTATCGCGACAAGGACGAGATACTCATCTGGCCGCCCGAGACGATGGCGGACGGGCGGCAGGCGGTGTCACAGATGCCGCTGCCGCGTGGCTTCGCGTGGGTGGTCTTGCAGTAGGGCCGGTAACGGCAGGTGCAAGGGGATACGCCGGCTGGGGCGGCTACAGAGTGTTGTCGGGCTGGAAGCTGAGAGCGCGCTGCAGGGTGCAGCGCGCTCTCACCTGCACCTGACAGAGAACGTCAGGTGCAGGCCGACCTACGCGAATGGTGCAGGCGAGGGGCTCAGCGCTCGAACCAGATGTCCACGGTGATGTTCTCGCTGAAGCCGACGCCGATGCCCTCGGCGTAGAGCCAGCTGGGCGGCTGAGTGAAGGTTGCCGCCGAGATCAGCGACGACGCCGTGCGCCCGTCGGCCAGCTCAAGCTCCAGCCAGAACCGGCGCACCTTGAAGCAGTCGCGAGCGGGGTTGCGCAGCACGAAGCGATTGCGGAAGTCCAGCGTCGCGATCGCCTCCGGCGTCAACTCCACGCCCACACTCTCGGCCCACACGCCCTCAGCCTCTCTGCCGCCCGCCGGCGCCATGTCTCCCAACTCGACGCCGTTGACCACCGCGAAGGAGCCGTAGGTCTCGCCGTTGCCCGACAGCCCCATGCCATCGTAGCGCAGCCGGCCGCGCACGGCGCCGCGCAGGTCCTCGACGGTCAGCCCCGCCACCGGGAAGGGCCCCGGCTCGCGCTTGTAGGCCGTGCCGGTGCCCTCCAGGACGCGGATGAGCACCGGCTCGCGCGTCTCGATGCGCAGCTCAGCGGCGCACGCCCAGTCGCCGCTCGTGTCGTCCTCGGCGCCGGAATCGACGATCAGCTTGGGCCGGATCGTCTGCCCCGCCCACGGCGCCAGGTCGCCCTCGATGTCCAGCCACTCATGCCCGGCCACGACCTGCTCGGCGATGATCGTCTCCTCGCCCGTCTCGTCGATCACCGCGAGCCGGTAGAGGACCCCATCGCCCAGGTCGCTGCCGTCGCCCTTGCCGACCGAGGCGCGGAAGGCCGCGGGCGGCTCGGCGGGCAGCGTCACCGGGTCCCAGGTGGCGAAGACGTAGCCGGTCGTTGGGCCGACCCACGGCGGGTGCGCGGTCAGGCCCTTCTTCTGATCGCCGCCGCAGCGCCTTTCGCCGGCGCCCATAGAGGCGTGCGTGTCGCCGAAGTCGGCCGTCTCCTCGCCGCCGCGCAGGCACATGCCGCCCTCCCACGCCGCGGGCATGGGCACGAGTTCGGCGACCTCGCGGATCACCTGCACGCCGCGCTCAATGTGGTGCGTCAGGCCCGCCGCGCTCATATCGACCGCCAGCACCTCCGCCGTCTCCTCCTCCGGCTCGCCGAGGTCGAAGCTGACGGTCGCCGGCACGCCGGGCGCCAGCGTGGCGCGCTGCGTCTCGTCGCCCAGCGCGACCTCGAACTCCTCGGTATCCGCCAGGTTGCTGGTGAGCGCCAGCGCCAGCGTGTCGCCATCGAGCGACACGTCGGCGTAGGCGAGCGGCACCACCGTGAAGTCGATCCACCGGCCCTCGAACTCGCGCCAGACGCGATCGCCCTCGGCGGCATCGGCGGCGATCGCCACCTCGTGCTCCTGCGCGCCGCGCACGGCCACGGTCTCGCCGGGCACCACGCGGTCGCGGTCGCAGGCGAGATCGCCTCCACCGGCCGCCTCTCCCGCCGACAGGATGTAGCTGAAGGCCCCCTCCACGGGCATGACGTAGGTCAGCCCGCGCGCGCGGCGGACCTCCGCCGGGCCGATCTCGCCGCCATCGAGGTCGAGCGCGACGGCCTCGGCGGCGTCGATGGCGAAGCCGCACTCGGCTTCCTGGTAGGGGATGATCTCGTAGCGCCCGTCGGGCAGGATGCGGCAGACGCCGATGCCGTTGCCGGCGGCCCGCTCGAAGCGCGTGAACAGGTCGCGGCCGTCCACGTAGAGGTAGGCGGGCGTGGCGGCGTAATCGCTGCGGTGGCCGCCGGGGTCGGTCGAGATGACCTCGACCGCGCCGTCGGCGGTCCAGCCCGCATAGCCGTTGGGCGGCAGGTCGATCTCATGGCCGAAGGCGTCGCAGCGCATGCGCTCGGTCCGGGAGCCGTTGGCCGCGGTCACGGTGCCGTCGTCGTAGCGCGTGACCACCTGCGAGCGGCGATAGGCCCCCGTGGCCACCGCGGCGGAGGTGTCGAGCAGCTCGCCGTTGGCGCTCGCGTAGCGGATATCCTCAGCGCTGGCGATGGCGTAGCGCGAGTGAAGCTGCTGCAGCATGTAGTAGCTGCGCAGCGCATTGCCGTAGCCACCGTCGAAGGTCAGGAAGCCCGTGTGCCCGAAGGCGATGGTGGCGGCCAGGAAGCGGTCGATGGAGGCGTCGATATCCTCGCGCGTGCGCCCGAGGCTGGCGTTCCTGCCGTAGAACATGCCGATGTTGCCCATGCCGAAGCTGGTGCACAGGTCGTGCATGCGGCGCAGGTCGAAGTCCACCAGCCACGGCTTGTTGGCGGGGTCGTAGCTCTGGTCCTGAGCGTAGTTCCCGTCCGTCAGCCCCACGTACATCCAGTGCATGCCGCCCTCGGAGTAGACGGGGCCGTCCCAGGCGGCCTTCTGCAGCAGCATGATCTCGCCGTAGGAGTAGAAGGTCGCGCCGAAGGTCCCGGCGCCGGGCACGCGCGCGTCATAGTCCTCGCGGTTCCAGGGCGCGACGGCCGTGTGCACGTCGCAGTAGGCGGTCGAGAAGTGGAACTTCTCCTCGATCTGGGGCGCGAGCAGCGCGCAGAACTCGACCGCGCGCGAGGGCTTCGGGGCGTAGCAGCGCTGCCAGGCGCGACCGAGCTGGCTCTCCGGCGTGCGGATAACGGTGTCGATGGTGAAGTTCTCGTTGACCGCGGCCAGGTCGGTGAAGTTGTTGTAGGGCCCGTAGATGAAGCCCAGCTCGTCCTGCATGACGCGCGCGTAGTCGTAGGCCCCCTGGTCGCCGCCCTTGCCGGGGGCGGCGACCGTGCGGAAGGTAAAGCTCTCGCCGCCGTCGCGCCACATGGTCTCGTGGTCGGTAACCACGACCTCGGTCATGCCGTAGCGGTGGGCCTTGCGCCAGAAGGCCTTGTCGCCGTCGCGGCTGCTCGCGCCGTGGGCGCGCCACGCACGGGTCGCGGTCGCGTCGTACCAGGGTGAGCGCGGGTTGGGGATGATCGGCAGCATCTCCTCGTAGCGTGGGGAGACGGTCAGGAAGAAGCGCTCGTAACAGTCATTGCGCGCGCCGTCGGTCTTCGGGTTGTAGCGCACGCCGCCCTGGTAGGTGACACGCCCGTCCTTGATCTCGTTGATCCCCCACGGGAGCGAGCTGTTGGACAGGTACCAGTCGGTGTTGCCGGTGACGAACAGCGGGGCGTCCGCCGGCCCGGCCACGACGACCGCGGGTCGCGTCGGCCGGTAGACGTAGTAGGGGTTGGTCACCAGCCGCGGGCTGTCGAGCCCCTCGGCGTGTCCGTAGCGGACCTCGGCCACGACGCCGCCGGGGCAGATGGTGTCGATCACCAGCGATTTGTTCCACAGCCGGTAGGTGTACGCGACCTCCGCCGACGTGTCGCCGGCGGCGACCCGCCAGCGCATGGTCAGCGCGTCGCCATCGCGCTCGCCGCCGAGCAGCTCAGCGCTGTCGGGCAGCGCCGCGCCGTCCGCGGTCTGCAGGTGGACGCCGCCATCGACGCACGGGCGGAACGCCTCGCCTCGCCCCTGCCACTCGGCGGTGATGTCGCTCCAGGTTCCCGTCTCGGGCGTGATACGGTACGTCAGGACGCCGTCATCGCCCCGGTAGGTGAAGACCCACGCCTCGCCGTCCTGCGCCAGATCGGTGGCGAAATCGTCGGTGAGGTTCGGCGGCAGAATGGTCTGCTCGCGCGTGGGGAAGGGGAGCCGGCCGGGGCCGGTGTTGAGGCCAACGCTCTGTCCGGGGAACATCTCGATGCCTCGCATGGGGCGCGGCTCGAACTGCAACTCGGGGAACTGTTCGGTGAAGACCACCAGGCTGTCGAAGAAGATGGTGCGGTCATCGCGGTTGGCGCCGTTGCGGACGGTGAAGCCGAGGAACTTCGCGCCGTCCCGCACGCGCTCGATGTTCTCAGGGCTCAGGCGCTGGTGGGGCATGAACCACTCCTTCCAGCGCACGCGCGTCAGGCGGATGTCGAACGGCTGTCCCGTCGCGTCCTCGAAGAGCGCGGACACGCTCACCTGCGGGGTGGTGGGGTCGGCCGAGGAGGCCCAGTTGTTGCCCCATACCCAGATGGTCACCGCGTCGAAGGGCTCGCGGATCTCGATGGGCGCCGGGGGCAGGATGCGGACCTCGGGCCCGTCGCCGGTGGCCCGATAGGTGAGCTTGCCGGCATGGTCGCCGAAGATGAACTGCTCCCGCGAGCGCTCGAAGCTCGCCTCGGCGTTGTGCGTCTCGACCATCCACCCGCTCAGGTTCTCGAAGTCGATGAGCGGCGGGTGATGGTCCTGCACGCGCCCCGCCCAGTCCATCTCGTACGGGCGTTCGCCGACCTGGTCCTGAGCGAGGGCGAGGGGGGCGCAGACGGCGATGGCGATCAGCAACAGCAGCATGGCGGGCACCTCCGGGCGCGACTGGGTGCGCGATGGCTGCGCGCCGGCAGGTTCCCCGTCGCGGGCGCGCTCCCCTCGCTGAGCGGGAAGGTGGGCCCGCCCGCGGGAGGTGGCGCGCAGCGGCGCGGCGCGCAATGACGCTGCGCCGCCAGGTGACGAACCGGTCGCCCCGACCGCACGTACGGGCGTACACGCCGAGGCGGCCCGGCGCCCGCATCGGTGGGCCGGGGTGGCTCGGCACGGTCTCACTGGCGCGAAGATGCTGGGGACGCTGCCGCGATGGAGCCGCCTAAGTTGCTTCGATGATGTCGCTGACCGAGACGATGCCCTGGAGCTTCCCGTCGAAGATGACGGGCGCGCGGGACAGCCCCACGTTCGCCATCAGCCGCGCGACGTGCCGGATGTCGAGGTCCTTGTTGACGACCACGAGCGGCTTGGTCATGATCTCGTGGACCTGGACCTCCTCCGGGTCGCGCTGCCAGGCGACGACGTCGTAAATGACGTCGCGCTGGGTGACGATGCCGTAGGCGTCGTCCTGGTCGCGCCGCTCGACGATGAGGCAGCGCACCCCCTCCGACTTCATCAGGTCGATCGCTTCTCTCACCGTCGCGTTCCCGTCGATGGTGACGACATTGGTCGTCATCAGGTCCTTGGCGATGGGCATGCCCGACACCTCCGTGGACAGGATACCGGCAGCGCCCGACGTACAGACTCTTCGACGCCTCTGCCATCAATTCCTTGTGGCGTGGCGAATTTGGGCGATTCTGCACGGTGCTGTCACTTCACACCAGGTAGATCATCAGCACGTCGTACCCGTCGGTGATCTGCACCGCGTTGCCCAGATAGTCCACGCGGCAGCCCGTCACCTCGGCCACGAAGCGTAGGGGCACCAGCGTCTTGCCGTCGATCAGGCGCGGCGGCACGTCGAGGGCGTAGGCCTCACCGTTGACGACCGCCTGGTAGCCGTTCACCCACAGGGACATGGTGTAGCCCTCACCGTACGCGGTAACGGCTCTCTCCCCGGGGTCCCACTCGACCACCCAGCCGAGCCACTCGAAGATGTCGCGCATCTGGACGAGCACGCGCCCGCCTTCCTCGTAGCGGACGACGTACAGCTCGAGGTACTCGCCCTGCTGAGCCGCCGCCGGCTGCGGGCAGACCGACAGCACCGTGACGACCAGTATGAACCAGGTAGCGGCCACGAACCGCAGCGACATGCTCCCACCTCGCGTGAGCGACATGATGACCGGCCGCCGGCGACGGGCGCCGGGGCCGGGACCTAGCCATCCTCGTACGGCACGGGCTCGGTGCGCCCGGTCCGGGACGACTTCTCCGCGGTCTCGAAGACGGCGATGGTGCGGCGCCCGTCGTGACCGGACACCGGGACGGGCGCGCCGCGCAGCAGGTGGTCGGCCAGGTCCTGCCAGTAGCTGTCCCAGTCGTTGCCGAGGTTCGCGACCTCGATCTCCTCGCGCTTGCGGCCGCGGTCGGAGACGCGGATGAGCTTCACGCTCCCCTGCGGCGGCGTGGACACTACGTGCTCGTAGCCCTTGGTGGCGCCCGCGCCGGCGTCGATGATCGCGCCCTCGGTCCCGAGGATCCGCCACAGCGGTCGGGGTGCGGCGTTGATGTGCGAGAACATGACATCGGCCACGCAGCCGCTCTCGAAGCGGATGAGCGCGCGCACCTGGTCCTCGATGTCCAGGTGGTCCCACACGAGCTTGTGGAAGAACCCCGTGACGCCCGTCATCTTCTCTCCGACCAGGGCGAGCACCCAGTCCACCGCATGCGGGCCCCAGAAGTAGAACGCGCCGCCGCCCCTGGCCTTCTGCGTGTACCAGCCGTGCTCGGGGTCGCCGTAGCCGCCCGCCTGCAGGTCGATCTGGAAGACCTCGCCGATCTCGCCGTCGTCCACGAGCTGCTTGATGCGCCGGAAGTTGCCGTCGTGGCGGCGGTTATGATGGACCGCCAGCGTCCTCCCCGCGGCCCCCGCGGCCTCGATCATCGCCGTCGCCTCGGCCACGTTCAGGCACATGGCCTTCTCGACCACCACGTGCTTGCCGGCCTGCAGCGCCTCGACAGCGATCCGGCAGTGGGTGAAGTGCGGCGTCACGATCGAGACGAGGTGGATGTCATCGCGCGCGAGCAGGTCCTCGGTCGAGCTCCAGGTCTCGATGCCGGGCCAGTCGGCCTTCGCCGCCTCAGTGCGCTCGGAGTCGATGTCGCAGACGCCGACCAGCTCGAGCTCGGGCGTGTGGTCGATCCAGGCGCAGTGCGCCCAGCCGAAGTTGTGCATGGGGCCGTAGCCGATGACGGCACAACGAATGGTGTCAGGCATGGTGCGCTCCTTCGAGCTGCAAGCTACAAGGCAAGAGCTGCAAGCTACAAGCTGCAAGCGACGGCAACGGCATCGTTGCCGTGCCGTTCGGAGGGGCGGGGCTACGTCCCCGCCCGGTCGTTGTCGTGCGTTGCCTGTCTCTGCGCATCATGTCGGCGCTCGAGTGACATCGGACCGAGGCGATAGCCAATGACCGCACCCAGCACCGACATCGCGAAGAAGAAGACTCCCGCGCCGCGGTCGCCGATGAGCAGGCACTGACCGGTTGACATCAGGCACCACGCCCCGTGCGCCTGCCACAGGAGCGTTGCCACGAGGCCGCCGTAGACGAGCGACAGCGTCGGGCCCAGCCACCTGTGGCGTGTCAGCAGGCTGATCGCGATGGCGGTCACGAGCATGCCGAGGCCCTCGCCGTACAGGCGAAGTGGGCCCTCCGGCCAAGGCGGCAATCCCATCAGCCCGACCAGCAGCCACAGCAGGAAGGGGCTCCACAGCACGATGGCGGTGTCGAGCATCCACCCTTTGCGGAAGCGTCGCCAGCTCCGCGCGGCCCGCGACCGCATGCTGACATTGATCGGGTCCGTACCTGTCTCCGCCATGCGTCGTGCACCTGTCCATCATGCGCGATGCGGCAGCGCGCCTTCGGCCGGCACCCCGGTACCTGCTTCGCAGGACACAGGGCGGCGGGGCCACAACGGCCAACGGCCGACGCATGTGAAGAGGCTGCCCGGAAAGCCCGGGAATGCCCCATTCGGGCCCGATTCGCGTGCAGCTTGACAGGGGCGAACTTGGGCATGGCGCGCCCGATTCTGGCCGATCTGACCCTTTCCGGACAGGCTCTGAACATGCGTCGCTCCGAACGACAGAGGGGGCTGCCGTTGCTGGTGACTGGTGACTGGTGACTGGCGACTGACGACTGGCGACTGGCGACTGGCGACTGGCGACTGGCGACTGGCGACTGGCGACTGGCGACTGGCGACTGGCGACTACTCCTTCACCATCTCCCGGATCGCCGCCGCGATGTCGGAGGGCTGCGGGAGCACCGCGTCCTCCAGCGGCGGGCTGTAGGGCATCGGCGTGTCGGCGCGCGCCAGGACCCGTGGCGCGGTCTTCAGCAGCTCGAAGCCGCCGTCCTCCATGACGCGGCGGACGATCTCCGCGCCCGCTCCTGCGCGCGCCGGAGCCTCGTGCACGATCAGCAGCCGTCGAGTCTTCGCCAGCGAGTCCAGGATCGTCTCCACATCGAGTGGCACCAGCGTGCGCGGGTCGATCACCTCGACGCTGACCTCGCCCTCCAGCGCCCCCGCCGCGCGCAGGGCCTTGGTGACCGCGTAGGAGGTCGCGACCACGGTGATGTCATCGCCCTCGCGCCGGACGGCCGCCTCGCCGAAGGGCACCAGCCACTCGCCCTCCGGGACCTGCGCCTGGCTGCGGCGCAGCAGGCGGTGCTCGACGAACAGCACGGGACCATCATCGCGGATGGCGGTCTTCAGCAGGCCCTTAGCGTCGTAGGGGTTGGAGGGGATGGCGACCTTGATGCCGGGCGCGTGCATGAACCAGGCCTCGTGATGGCCGGAGTGATGGGCGGCCTCGCGCGAGCCGCAGCCCGCCGGGGTCTTGATGACCATCGGCACGCTGATGCGCCCGCCGGACATGAGCTTGAGCGGCGCCGCCTGGTTGACGATCTGGTCGAAGCAGACCGCCACGAAGTCCATGTACATGATCTCGACCACCGGGCGCAGGCCCGTCGCCGCCGCGCCGGTGCTCAGGCCCACGAAGGCCGCCTCCGAGATGGGCGTCTGGAAGACGCGGCGCTCGCGGAGTTGTCCCCACAGGTTCTCGCGGTCGCGCACCGGCCCGAGGTCCTCGCCGATGAGGAAGACGCGCTCGTCGCGCTCCATCTCCTCGCGCAGCGCCTCGGCCACTACCTGCCCCCACGCCATCTCGCGCGTGGGCGGCGGCTCCGGCGCCGGCTCGGGAGGGCGATTCCTGGCCTTGTCCATCCGGCTCTGCCGGGCCCGGGCCTCCTGGTCGCGCCGGACCATCTCGGCGACTGGCTCGCGGATCAGCTCCTCGGCGTACTCGTCGAAGCTGCGCCCCGCGCTGGGCCCCCAGGTCTCCGCGGCCAGGCGAAGAGCACGCATCGCCGCGAGAACGAGCTCGAAGCGCTTGAGCTTGGTCTGCGCCTCGAACTCCGCGACGATCGCGTTGATGCGATCCGTGTTCTCCGGTGCCCTGACCATCTCGTCCGCCTCCGCCGCACTGCGCACCGCCGGCGTTGGCGGGCGGATGGGCGGGCCATCGATGGTCTCCAGGCTCTCGGGCTTCGGGAAGGGGGCGGCGCGGGCCTCGCCGATCGCCCGGTCGATCTCGCCCGTGACCTCCTCGCGCAGCGCCTGCTGCTCATCCTCGGTCATAACGCCCGTGGCGACGAGCCGCTGCTCGAAGAGCGGGACGGGATCGCGCGCCATCCACTCCTCGACGGCCTCGGGGTCGCGGTGCGCCGCCTTGCCGCCCCCCGCGTGGCCGACGAAGCGGAAGGTCTTCGCCTCGATCATGGTCGGGCCGCCGCCCGCGCGCGCGCGCTCGACGGCCTCGCGCGCGACCGCGTTCACCGCCAGCACGTCCTGGCCGTCCACGATGTGCGCGGGGATGCCGTAGGGCTCGGCGCGGGGCGCCACGTCCGGGCGGGCGTGGGCAACCTCGGCCGAGGTGGACGCCGCCCACAGGTTGTTCTCGCACACGAAGAGCACGGGCAGCTCCCACAGTGAGGCCAGGTTCAGGCACTCGCCGAAGGTGCCCTGGTTGGCGGCGCCATCGCCGAAGAACGCGACCGCCACGCCGTCCTCGCCACCGTACTTGGCCGCGAAGCCCGCGCCCAGCGCCAGCGGGATCTGGCCGCCGATGATACCGTTGCCGCCGAGCATGCCCTGCTCGTGGCGGTAGATGTGCATGGAGCCGCCGCAGCCGCGCGAGTGGCCGGTCTCGCGGCCCATCAGCTCGGCGAGCATGCCGCGCAAGTCGAGGCCCTTGGCGATGGCGTGGCCGTGGCCGCGGTGGTAGCTGGTGATGAAGTCGGTGTCACGCAACTGGCTGCACACGCCGACCGCCACGGCCTCCTCGCCGATGTAGAGGTGGACCGCGCCGCCGATCATGCCGTCCGAGGCGAAGTCGTAGAGCATGCAGGTAAGCAGGTCGTCGCCGCCGGCGGACGGGTCGTCGGTGAGTTCGCCGCCGTAGAAGCCAGAGTAATCATAGAACTGCTTGAGCCGCTCCTCGAAGAAGCGGATGCGGTACATGCGCAGGAGCATGTCTCTGAGCCTGCCGGTGTCCACGGTCACTGTCACCCCACGCCGTGTTGGCTGTGTCCAGAGGCAAGAGTTCGACCGCAGCGCCGCGCCACCTCTGTGCTTCGCGATCAGGCGCGTGGTAATCCGGGGCGGTCAGGCGCGGCACGCCGCCCCGAAGGCAGGGGCGTGGGCCTGAGTGCTCCCGCCGCCTGCCGGGTTGTGAAGAAGGGCACAATCGGCGGCGGAATGGCATCTCAGGCGGCTCCACGCGCGCCGGAATGCGATGGCGATAGGGGCCCACCGGAGTGATGGGGGGGCCTCAGAGCACAGTCGCCAGGCGATCAGGCCGTAGTTTGTGCCTTGGAGTACGAAATCGCGGTCGACTCGGGCGCAGTTTTATTTGGATTCCCCTTGACTTAAGGCGCAGTTTGAGAAAAGATGCACGAAGTCACACGCAATGGCGCGCGAATGTGGGATAAGAGGCGCGACAGAATCGTGAACGCAGCGCGACGCCGATGCCTGAGTCCCGACGGGGCGCAGTTGCGCCGGGCGGGCCGGCGGGCGGTGTCACGCCGGCGCCCATCAGACACCATCGCTCCCGAGGACACGGGGACAGAGAGCACGTGAGCACCGACAGCCTCGGCTTCATCACCTGCCCCCTGTGCGGGTGCGCCTGCGGACTGAACCTGCTGGCGCAGCGCATCAGGGCGGATCAGCCCCTATCCGTTACCGTGCTACCGAGTTCGGCGCCCGGGTGGGGCGCCTCGGGCCTGTGCATGCGTGGCTGGCAGGTTGGCGAGATCCTGGGCAGCCGCAGACGTCTACGCCATCCGATGGCGTGGCGCGAGGGCGCGCAGCAGCGGGTATCGTGGGATGAGGCGCTCGAGCAGGCCGCGCGGGCACTGCGGCGGCTGCGCGATGAGGACCCGGCGGCCATCGGCATCGTGTTGGGAGACAGCCTCAGCAGCGAGGAGGCGTTCGCGGCCAGGCGGTTCGCGGACCTGCTGGGCACGCCCAATGTGGCGTCGCTGGGGCTGGAGATCGATGCCCCCGCGATCTACGGGCTGGAGCAGGCGCTGGGAGCCCCGTATCGCGCTCCCAAGCCTGAGGAGCTGGACGGCGTCGATCTGTTCGTATGCGTGAACTCGAACTTCCAGCACACTAACCCACGCGCCGCCGGCGCCATGGCCCGACGAGTGCAGCAGGGCGGGGCGCGGATGCTGCTGATCGACGAGGTGGACCAAGGCCTCGCGGTCTGGGCCGAGGTCTACGCCCGGCATGGGCCGGGCATGCGCGCCGACGCGCTACGCCGGCTCGCCGCGGCGGTGTCGGGGGAACGGGGCGCCGGGCCTCTCGACGGGGATGATTTGCGAGCGCTGGTGGATGCCATCGCGACGAGCCGCCGTCTGGCGCTGGTCTTCTCCGCGGCGGCGCTGTCGGGCATCGAGGAGGCGCTCGCCGTGGGAGCGCTGGCGCGGGCGCTGCGCACCGAGTCGCGCTGGGTAGGCACCTACCTGCTGCCTTCGGGGGCGAACACCTTCGGGACGCTCGACATGCTGGCGGCCGGCGGGCACGGGCCCGGCGGCATGAGCGCCACGCGCATGGTGGCCGCCGGATCGGGCCTGCGCGGGCTGATCGTGATCGGCGAGGACCTCGGGCGGCTCTACGGCCCGGCCGAGCTGGCCACGCTCAGGCAGCGGCTGGAGTTCAGCCTGGCCATGTCGTCGTTCTCATCGCCGGACACCGAGGTGGCGGACCTCGCGCTGCCCGTGTCCATGACCGCCGAGCGCGAGGGCACCATCAGGCGGCCCGACGGGCGCGTGTGGTGGAGCCAGCAGATCCTGGAGCCGGCCGGCGAGTCGCGGCACACCGCCGTCGTCCTCGACGCACTGGCCGCCGCCCTGGGCGAGAGCCGGCGCTGGGGCGACCGCGACGCGATCTGGCAGGCCATCCGCGACGAGGTCCCGGGCTACCGGCACATCGAGCCGGCCGACCTGCGTCAGGGCGAGCTGCCCGCGGTCGGCCTCGACGCCGCGCCCGTCGCCGCCGTGGTCGATCCGCGCATCCTGACGACCTTGCCGGCACGGGCGGCGCAGACCGACGAGGAGCATCCCTACGTGCTGGCGCCGCGGTCGGGCCAAGGCGGCTGGACGACCGACTCGCGCTGTCAGGGCGCCCACATCTTGCGCCGTGAGGCAACGATGTTCCGGGAGCCGTACGTGCTGATGGCCGCCGAAGACGTAGCCGATCTGGGCGTGCGCGAGGGTGCGGACGTGCAGGTCTCGACCGAGAGTGGCGCCGTGGTGGTCAGAGTCCGGTCGGAGTCAGGCATGCCTCCTGGAATCGCGGTCCTGCCGACCGAGTACCCGGCGGTGCTCCGCTCCCTGGTCGGCGGCGGTGAGGTGGCGATGCTCCCGACGATGCCGGTGGCGGGCTCGATCCGCCCCGTGGAGACGCACTAGTGCTTGCTTGCGGTAGTTTGCGTATCGTCGTGCGGGCCTCCCCCGCCGGCGCATACGATGCGCCGGCACCCCCTCCGTTCCGGAGGGGGGATTAGGATACTTAGTCTCCGGGCTGACGGGCAGTCTACTTGCGCATTTTCGTGTGTTCTCCCCCTCTCCGGAACGGAGAGGGGGCCGGGGGGTGAGGTCAGGCATCCCGCCGATCGTACGCCTAATTGCGCAACGAGGCACCAGAGACCCGCCCGTCCAGTAGAACGCGCGTATGACAATCGCGTGACGTCGCACAGCGCATCGGCCCGTGAGGGCCGAAGAACCAAGGCCGGGCCTGTGCGCGATTTCACGAAGTCGGGCAGGCGGAGAGAGAAGTGCATCACGAGCAAGAGCGGGACCAGCGCACGTTGGTACTGCAGGCGGTGGACATCCGAGGGTTCATCGAGAGCCTGATGGGTGCGGCCGACCACTTCATCGCGCCGCGACGGGCTCTGCACCATGACCTGGTATTCGCCGACGTCGAGTCGGCGGACGAGGTCGAGTTGGACTACGCCAACTCGCTGGTGTCGCCCGCCTGCTACGTGCTGCCGCAACGCGAGGCGATCTTCACGTACGCGATGGCCGAGGACCGGCC
>JALGUI010000016.1 GCA_029820915.1 Candidatus Zipacnadia bacterium
GCGACGGCGGTCTTCGTCTACGGCGGCCGGCCGTTCCTGACGGGCCTGGTGGACGAGGTCCGCGCCGGGCAGCCGGGCATGATGACGCTCATCGCCATGGCCATCACGGTCGCCTTCGTCTACTCCGCAGCGGTGGTGCTGCGGCTCACCGGCGACCCGGCGAAGACCTTCTTCTGGGAGCTGGCGACGCTCATCGATATCATGCTGCTCGGGCACTGGATCGAGATGCGCTCGGTCATGGGCGCGTCGCGGGCGCTCGAGGAACTGGCGGCGCTCATGCCTGACGAGGCCCATCGCATCGCCGACGACGGCTCGACCAAGGACGTGGTGGTGGCGGAGCTTGCCGCCGGCGACCGCATCCTCATCAAGCCCGGCGAGAAGGTCCCGGCCGACGGCGCGATCGTCGAGGGCGACAGCGCGCTGAACGAGTCGCTGCTCACCGGCGAGGCCCTGCCGGTCGAGAGGGGCGAGGGCGACGAGGTCGTCGGCGGGGCCATCAACGGCGATGGCTCGCTGACCGTCGAGGTGCGGCGGACCGGCGAGGACAGCTACCTGTCGCAGGTCATCAGCATGGTGGAGGAGGCGCAGCAGTCGCGCTCGCGCGGCCAGGACCTGGCCAACCGCGCGGCGCTGTGGCTGACCATCATCGCCATCACCGCGGGCGCGCTAACGCTCGTGGCCTGGCTGCTGTGGGTCGGACGGTCCTTCGACTTCGCGCTCGAGCGCGCCATCACCGTGATGGTCATCACCTGTCCGCACGCGCTGGGGCTGGCGATCCCGCTGGTGGTCGCGGTCTCGACCGCCATCGGGGCGGGCCGCGGGCTGCTGGTGCGCGACCGCAACGCCTTCGAGCAGGCGCGCAACATCGACGCCGTGGTCTTCGACAAGACCGGCACCCTCACCGAGGGCCGCTTCGGCGTCGCCGCCATCGCGACTGCAGGCGGCCGCGACGAGAACGACGTGCTGGCGCCGGCCGCGGCGGTGGAGTCGCACTCCGAGCACCCCATCGCCGCGGGCATAACGCGCGAGGCGGCCGAGCGCGGCCTCGACGTGCCCGGCGTCGGCGACTTCGCGGCCGTCAAGGGCAAGGGCGCGCGCGGCACGGTGGACGGGCACGAGGTGCTGGTGGTCAGCCCCGGCTATCTGGCGCAGGAGGGCATCGAGACGCCCGCGGGGCTCGCCGATGCCGCCGGGGGCGAGGGACGCACGGTCGTCTACGTCCTGGACGAGGGCGAGGTCGTCGGCGCCATCGCGCTGGTGGACGTAATCCGCGAGGAGTCCCGCCGGGCCATAGCCGACCTGAAGGCCGCGGGCGTGCAGGCGATGATGCTGACCGGCGACAACCGGGAGGTGGCGCGCTGGGTGGCGGGCGAGCTGGGCCTGGACGACTACTTCGCCGAGGTGCTCCCCGACCAGAAGGCCGCGAAGGTCCGCGAGATCCAGCAGCGCGGGCTGATGGTCGCGATGGTCGGCGACGGGGTCAACGACGCGCCGGCGCTGGCGCAGGCGGATGTGGGCGTGGCGATCGGCACGGGCACCGACGTGGCCATCGAGACCGCCGACGTGATCCTGGTCAGGAGCGACCCGCGCGCGGTGGTGGCGATGCTGGGCCTGTCGAAGGCCACGTGGCGCAAGATGGTGCAGAACTTGTGGTGGGCGACCGGCTACAACGCCATCGCGATTCCGCTGGCCGCCGGCGTGCTGGCACGCTGGGGGATCATCATGCCGCCCGCGGTGGGCGCGGTAGTGATGTCGCTGAGCACGATCATCGTGGCCGCCAACGCGCGGCTGCTGCGGATGCCGGAGGGGTAGCTGCCAGCTACCAGCTACCGGCTACCAGCTACCAGTAGCATGTCGGGCTGGAAGCTGAGAGCGCGCGCGGGCGCGCTCTCACCTGCGCCTGATCCCGCCCCCGGGCGGGATCAGACACAGGCCGACCTACGCGAACAGTGCGGACCAGACCGCGCAGGCCGATCTACGCGAACAATGCGGGCCAGACCGCGCAGGCCGACCTACGCGAACAGTGCGGGCCAGACCGCGCAGGCCGACCTACGCGAACAATGCGGGCCAGACCGCGCAGGCCTTCCCGCGTAGGTCGGGCTTCCAGCCCGACTCCGTTGCCGTTGTCGTCGGAGAGGCCGGCTACGGCGACGGCAGGCGGTGCGGCCGGCGATGGCGAATATGGCGGGACACCCCATCTGATGCAGTCGCCACGGGCCCCGAGGAGACCGACATGCCCACGCTCAGCCTGACCGCACGCTGTCGCCAGATGATGTTCGTAAGCGACCCGAACGTCGAGAGCAACTTCCATCCCGCCGAGCGCGCCATCGAGTTGCCGGTGGCGCAGACCGGCTTCGTTCTCGTGGACATCTGGGACGCCTCCGACCTGCCTGACGCGATCAAGCCGGGCGGCATCAGCTTCGCAGAGCGCGCCGGCGCGATCACCCGCGAGCGCATCGTGCCGGCGCTTGAGGCCGCGCGCGAGTTGGGCCTGACGGTCATCCACGCGCCGACCGCGAATGTCAGCGAGCACTACCGGGAGCGCTGCCGCGTGCCTGACGCGCCCACGGCCGAGGCCGGGCCGCCGCGTGACTGGCCCCCGGCCGAGAACCGGGCCGCGTGGTCGGAGGAGATGTGGGAGGCGCGCTACGGCGACTACGGCGCCGACCTGCGCAAGCTCATGCACGACGCCACGCGCATCCTGCCCGAGGTCGAGCCGATCGAGAGCGACTGGATCATTTTCACGAGCGAGGACATGCACCAGATCTGCCGCGAGCAGGGCCTGCTCAACCTGATCTACGTCGGCTTCGCCACCAACATGTGCCTGCTCTTCAAGCCGGGGGCGCTGTGGGAGATGTCGCGCGCGGGCTACCGCTGCGTGGTGCTGCGTGACTGCACGACGGCGGTCGAGAACGCCGACAGCATCGACGGCCTGTGGCAGACGCGGGCCTTCGTGGACTGGTTCGAGATGCAGGCGCTGGCGTACACGGCGACCTCGGACGACTTCCTGGCGGCGTGTGCAGGGGTGGATAGGAGTGGCGCTTAGTTGGCCGGTAGCGCGAGCAGTTGTCGCGTGCAGCCGGAGCCTGCCGGAACGCCGGCAACAGATCAGCAAGATAGGCCACAACCCACGACTTGCACAAGAGGCGGAACATGACCTCATCGGTGGAGCAGTTGACATTCACCGGGTCAGCGTATACTATTATATAGACGAATTGGCCCCAACGCCGCGCGAAGGGGTGTACACAGTGCGACTTGTAGCCTTCATCGCAGTAGGGATCGTCGCATGGGGCCTGGTCACTGGGGCGGCGTACGGTCAATCCCCCCGGCTCACCGGCGACGACAGCTACGCGGGACCGCCTGAGTTGGCGGTGACCGGGACGGCCGCCACTCGTATCGCCGGTGGGCGCCAGTACGTACCCCCCGGCGCGCTCCCCCCCGGCGAAGCCGAGATTCAGCCGGAGGACGTGGAGCAGGCGCTGGGCCTCGTGCCCTTCGACCACTGGGCGTACGATGCCGTTGAGATGCTGATGGAGCAGGGCATCATCATCGGCTACCCCAATACCGGGTTCCACGGCGATCGCCCGCTGACCAGGTACGAGTTTGCGATGGCCATCTCGCGCCTGCTGGCCAGGCTGGAGGCGGCCGACTTCCGTGCGGGCGGTCCGGGAGCGCCGGGCCCGCCGGGGGCCGCCGGCGCAGCCGGGGCCCAGGGCCCGGTCGGCCCGCAGGGAGCCGCCGGACCGCAGGGGGAGCCCGGCTTGGCCGGACCGCCCGGGCCTGGGCCAACGGATGAGGAGATCGCCGAGGTCATCGACGGCCTGGTGCGCGAGTTCGGGGATGAGATGGACACCATCCGCGAGCACCTCGACGTGAAAGGCGACCGGCTCGCCGATTTCGACCGGCGCCTGCGGATCATTGAGGAGGGCGACCTCTTCCCACGCATTACCGGGCTGGTTGACTACCGCATCGGCACCGTCTGCGCCCCGATCGACCTGGACCACGAGTTCGACGCCCTGACCATGGTCGTCGGGCTGGAGGGCTACATAGGCGGCGATGACACCTACGGCCGCATCTCGCTGAAGATGGCCGACGGCCGCGAGCCGCTGGCCGCGCTGGGCGTCGAGGTCGGCGAGGTGACCGGGCCCTACGCGCCCCCCGGCGACAGTCCCGACCCGCAACTCGGCTATCTCGGGAACGATATCTACCTCGATGAGGCGTGGGTCAGCTTCTCGACCGACTGGCTGTGCGATGCCACCTGGACGATCGGCCGCCAGTTCCAGGCCTACGGACTGGGCCTGGTTGTCAACAACGAGCGCCTGTCGCAGCAGGGCATCCACTGCCAGATCAACCCGGTCTTCGTCGATGACCTGCACTTCGAGGGCTTCTTCGGCGGCGCGAACACGGGCTTTCTGTCCGAGCCCTGGTCCACCAACAACGACGGCTATGGGTCGGTGTACCTGGAGTACCGACGGCCGCGCTGGTCGCTCGGTGTGCCCTACCTCATCAACGGCTACTCCACCGACCGTCAGACCGGCGAGCAGTACGACGAAGAGGCCTGGGGCGTCGATTGCTGGTGGAACTACGCGGGCAACAAGGACCTGTACGTGGAGTACGCCCAACAGCGGGGGCACGCCAACCGCCATATCTTCCAGCGGGACGGCAACTCGTACCCCGACGCGCTGATAGTCGTGCTGGACATCATCAGCACCAATGAACTCGAGCTGACCGGAATCATGACCGACGTCCATGCCGAGTACGATATCATCTACTCCTCGCTGCACCCGTACTACGAGCTGTTGTGTGATCCCGGTGGCAGGCGGACCCTCCCCTACGAGCGCTGGCTGCGCCGGCCTCTGACCATGACGAACCTCGAGGTGTGGGGCGGCCAGGGCACCTGGCACTTCGCGGACGGTGCCTACCCGCTCGACGTCTTCTACTACGACGTGTCGGCCAATAGCGACTGGTGGGAGGACTCCCCGCTGGACGCGGTGCGCTACGATCAGCTCTACGGCGCGCGGCTGCGCCACGAGTTCAGCGACCGGGTGGAGTGCAGCCTGACCTGGGCGCACCAGGAGCCGGCAAACTCGACTACCGATCCGGAGAGCAACCTGCTGCAATTCCGCACCACGCTGAACTTCTGACGCGAGCGAAGCGATGCGTTTGTGGGCCTCCTGAGATCGCGTGCAATCTCAGGGGGCCCGCTGCGTTCTCGGAGGCCCGCGGGGGCTCAAGCCGCAGGCGCACCGGACCGATACCAGGTACGCCGGACGGTCGGCCCCCAGTCGCCGTCCGCGCGCGGCGATCAACGCGCCCCGCCCCCTGGGCGCCTGAACGCCAACTCGCGGCTCCGCCTTCGGCGGGGCCAGCGCATGGGTGGGCGCCGGCTGCCCGGACCGGCGCCCGCCTCCATTCCCCCTGGCACACGGATTGCATCACCCCGGTCGGACACGCAGCTCTCGCGACGCGTGCGACATCCGCACGCGCTGCACCCGGTGGTGCCATGAACACGGAACTCCGCAAGGCCGCCATCGTACTGGCAAGCCTCGACGTCGATACCGCCGTGAGCATCTGCGGCCACCTGTCCGAGATGGAGGCCGAGCAGCTCATCACGGAGATGGCCCGGCTCGGCCAAGTCGAACCGACGGAACAGCAGGAGGCCCTGGAGGAGTTCAAGGAGCACCTGGCGCGCCCGCCGGGCCTGCAACCGTCGGCGCACGCCGAGCGCCTGATGGCGGTAGTCCTCGGCCAGGAGGGCGCGTCCGACGAGGACGAGCGCCGCAGGATCGCCCTGCAGCGCCTGCGCAGCCTGAGCAACGCGGAGGCATCGAGCATCCGACGCCTGCTGATGGAGGAGACGCCGCAGATGGTGGCCGTGGTCCTCAGCCAGCTCACGCCGGAGAAGGCGGCGCGGGTGCTCGCCGAGTGGCCCGCCGAGTCGCGCCCCGACCTGGCGCTGCGCGTGGCGAAGATGGAGCGGGTGGCGCCGGGCGCCATCGAGGCCATCGGCGACGTACTGGGCCGTCAGGCACACCACGTTGACCAGCAGGGCATGGCCGACCGGGGCCTGGACTTCGTGGTGCACCTGCTCGAGGACATGGACCGGGGCGCGAGCAAGCAGTTGCTGGCGGAGTTGCGCGAGCGCGACGCCGAGCTGGCCGAACAGGTCGAGGACCGGCTGTTCACCTTCGAGAACGTGATGCAGCTTGGCGACTCCGACCTGCAGACGCTGCTGCGCGAGCTCGACAACGCCGTGATCGCCCGCGCGCTCAAGGGCGCGGACGAGTCCATCCGGGAACGGATCTTCGCCAACCTGTCCGAGCGCGCGCGCGAGATGCTGGAGCAGGAGATCGAGCTACTCGGCCCCGTGCTGGTGCGAGACGTCGAAGAGGCGCAGAAGCAGTTCGTCCAGGTGGCGCTGACGCTGGAGCAGGCCGGCGACATCGTGCTCAGCAGCGAAGAGGCGCAGTACATCGAGTAGCTGAACGCGAAACGCAGACCGTCTTCGGGGGAACTCATGCCAGACGCGGCGAGGGACCTGCAGTTGAACGAGACACGGCCCGGTGGCCCACCGGCGCCGGAGGCGTCCCGGATGGAGCCGTACGATTTCCGCACCGGCAGCGAGCTGTCGCGGGAGGCGCTGTCGCAACTCCGGGCGTGCTGCGAGCGGCTGGCCACGGCGCTGGGGCGCATTATCAGCGCCTACCTCGACAGCCCGGCGCACTTCGAGGTCACCAACGCACGGGCGTGCGGCTGCGAGCAGTTCCTCGCCGACGTCCCGGCCCACGGCACACTCGGGCTGGTGGCTCTGGCGTCGCCCCTGCCGCCGATGGTGTGGGAGCTGGACGGCGAGCTGGTCGGGCCGATCGTCGGCAGGATGCTCGGCGGCCCGCCGGAGGCAATCGACCGAGGGCCGACGGTGCTGGAGGCGGCGCTGCTGAGGCGCTTCGTCCAGGAGATGATCGACATCTGGGCGACCACCTGGGACAGCCTCGCCCGCCGGCGCCCACACGTTGTTGAGGTCGTGAGCGAGACCGCTGCGCTGCAGGGCAAGGTCCGCGAGGGGGAGACCGTGGTGGTCGAGATGGTGGCCGAGATCGCGGGCGTAGCCCGCCCCATGCGCATCTGCCTGCCGGTGACCGCGGCGCAGCGCCTGGTCGGCGAGGTCGAGCGCGCCGACGTGGCGCGGGAGCAGGTGGACGAGGAGCGGCTGCGCCATGTCGGCGGGAACATCGTGGTGCCGGTCTCGGTGCTGCTCCACGAGACGCGGATGCCGCTGTCCGAGGTCGTGGCCCTGCGCGAGGGCGATGTGATCCCGCTGGGCAAGCCGGTGGGCGAGCCGATGATCGTCTCGGTGCGCGGTCGGCCGAAATTCCTGGCGCAGACCGGCGTGGTCGGCGGGCGACTGGCCGCCAGGCTGATCGGGCCGTGCTCCGTTCGCGCGGCACGATAGCGCGATCTTTGTGGGCGCCCCGACTCAAGTTCCGCGCGTGGATGCCGAAGAACCTTCGTCGCGCCTATCCCCTGCGCCCGCCAGAAGGAGCGCCCTCAAGTGCTGGAACTGCGCAGCGATCTCATCGCCGCGGTGGACCAGGTCCCGGCCGTCAACTGCCAGCTCATCATCCGCAGCGAGCTTCTGGAGCTTCCCTATCTCGACCTGCTCGCGCGCCTGCAACAGGAGGCCGAGGAGAATCCGGCGATGGAGCTGGAGTTGGGCCCGCAGCCGGAGGAGATCCCGATCACCGCGCCATCCTGGGAGTCGGGGCGCTCGGCCGATGACGGGCCGCCGAGCGACCCGGTGTCGCGCGCCCCGGCCGACTACGACCTGCGCGACGAGCTGCACCGCCGCGCAGGCTGGGTCACGAGTGGCGCGCAGCGCGAGATCGCCGCGTTCCTGATCGAGAACATAGACGGGCGCGGCTATCTCGCCACCAGCGTTCTCGACGCGGCCTACGAGCTTGGCGTGGCGCCCTCAGAGGTCGAGGAGGCCCTGCGCGCGGTGCAGCGGGTGGCGCCGCCGGGGGTCGGCGCGCGCGACCTGCACGAGTGCCTGCTGCTGCAGCTTGCGGCGCTGCCGGACCTGCCGGCGGGAGATCGCCGGCGATCTCATGTGCGCGCGGTCGTCGAGCACTGCCACGAGGCCATGGAGGCGGGCGGGTGGCAGGAGCTGCGGCGCAGGCTGGGACTGACCCGGGCCGAGCTCGACGAGGCGCTCGACATCATCCGCGGCGATCTCGCGCCCTACCCGGGCGAGCAGTTCCGCCCGCACTGGCACTCGCTGCTGCCCGCGGGCCGCCACACCATGCAGCCGGACGTGATCCTGCGGCTCGATGGGGACGAGATCGAGGTGGAGCTGACCACCTCGCGCGCCGTGAGCCTGCGCGTGGCGGAGGCCTACGAGCGGCTCGACCGGCGCATGCGCACGATGAGCCTGCGCGCCGACGACGAGGCGACCATGCGGGCGCGCGGACAGGTGCGCGCGGCGCGGCAGATGATCTGGTCGCTGCAACAGCGCGAGCGCAGCCTGTACCGCATCAGCCGCGCCATCGTCCGCCAGCAGCGCGACTTCATCCTGCACGGCCCGCTGCACCACCGGCCGCTCACCCACAAGCGCATCTCGGAGGTCACGGGCCTGCACGAATCGACGGTCTCGCGCGCGACCATGGGCAAGTTGGTCATGATGCCCGCCGAGGCGGGGCCTCGGAGGGGTGACAGCGTGCCATTCTGCGTGTTCTTCGACGACGCCCTGCCCGCCAAGACGGTGCTCAGGAGCTTGGTGGCGGGGGAGGACCCGTACGCCCCCCTGACCGACGAAGAACTCCAGGGCCTGATGCGCGGCGAGGGCTTCGTGGTAGCCCGCCGCACCGTGAACAAGTACCGCAGGGCGCTGGGGATTCCGGCTTCGGGCGAGCGGCGACGGATGCACCTGGCAGCGTGATGCCCGGCGCGAGGCGGCACGGTTATTGCAGGAGACAGGCGGCGGCCCGCGGTCGGGATGCGCGGGCCGGAGGATGACGCCATGAGCGATGCCATGATGACGGACCTGACGACCAGGGCGGTGGTGGCCGCGCTGGACGGCACCGCGATGCAGCAGCGGCTGGCCGCCAACAACCTGGCCAACCTCGAGACGCCCGGCTATCGCGCCCATCACGCCGACTTCGAGGACCGGCTTCGCCAAGCACTGCGTGCCGAGAGGCGGGGCGACGGCAGGGCTGACCTCGACGAGCTGTCCCCGCACGTGCGCGCCACCGCCGACCCGCCACGGCCCGACGACAACAACGTCAGCATCGAGAGTGAGATGACCGGGCTGGCCGAGGCGACCACGCGCTATGAGATACTGACCCGGCTGCTCGATCGGCGCTTCGCGATGATCGGCGTCGCCATCGGCGACGGGAGGGCGGGCTGACGATGGGCGTGTTCGACTCGCTGCGAGTGAGTGCATCGGGCCTGCGCGCCGGGCGCACGCGCATGGACGTTATCGCCGAGAACATCGCGAACGTCGAGACCACGAGATCGCGCGATGGCGGGCCCTACCGGCGGCGCCAGGTGGTGCTCGCGGGGCAGCAGGTGGGGGGAGCGACGCCGCGAGGCGGCCTGCAGTGCACCGGCGTGCGCGTCGCGGCGGTCGAGAGCGACGACTCGCCGCCGATGCGATTGCACAATCCCAGCCATCCGGACGCCGACGCCGAGGGCTACGTCCTGCTGCCGAACGTGGACCTGCCCACGGAGATGGCGGACATGATCCTGGCGGCACGCGCGTACGAGGCCAACGCGGCGGCGCTGCGCTCCGGGCGCGACATGATCCGCCAGGCGCTGAGCATTCTGGCGTGAGGTGGTGAGCGGCGGTGCGAGTGGACAGCGGCACGATCCCGCTTCCCGTCCGCAACATCGGCGACGCGACGCGGCCCCTGCGCACGACCGACGCGCAGCCTGCGCCGCCTCTGGCCGAGCGCGTGGGCGAGGCGGGCGGAACCGATGCGGGGAGCTTCGCCGACCTGCTGCGTGACGCGTTGCGGCGAGTCAACGAATCGCAGGTCGCCGCGGACCTGGCGGTCGAGCAGGTGGCAACCGGCGAGGCCGACGACCTGCATGACGCCATCATAGCGGTGGAGACGGCGGACCTGGCGCTGCGGCTGACCGCGCAGGTGACGCAACGCGCGGTCGAGGCGTACCGCGAGATCTCCCGCATGCAGCTCTAGGCCGGGCGGTGGCATCCGGGACAACCACGCAACACGCGGGCTGAGGGCAGATGCTGGAGCAGCTCAGACGGACCTGGGACGCGCTGGACCGCCGCCGGCAGATCTCGCTGGCGGCGCTGGCGCTCGTGATGGTGGGTGGCCTCACGGCTATGGGCATGTGGGCGGCGCGGCCATCATGGGCGGTGCTGTACGGCGAGCTGTCGCCGCAGGACGCCCAGGCGGTGGTCGAGAGCCTCCAGGAGCAGAATGTGCCCTATCGGCTGGCGGCGGGGGGCACGACGGTGCAGGTGCCGCAGGAGCGGCTGTACGAGCTGCGGCTGCAGCTCGCGGGCGCCGGGCTGCCCGCCGCCTCCGCGGTCGGCTTCGAGCTGTTCGACCGCACGAGCTTCTCGACCAGCGACCTGCAGAACAACGTGAACCTGCAGCGGGCGCTGCAGGGGGAGCTCGAGCGCAGCATCACCACGCTCGACGAGGTGGCGTCCGCGCGCGTGCACCTGGCCATGCCCGAGGAGCGGCTGTTCAGCGATCGCCAGGAGCCGGCGAGCGCCTCAGTAGTCGTGGGGCTGGGCGGCCGGCGACTGGGGACGGGCCGGGTGGCGGCCATTACCCAGCTCGTCGCCGGCGCCGTTCCCGGCCTCGAACCCGACGCGGTGACCGTGGTTGACACGGCCGGTCGCGTGCTGTCGGGCGGCTGGGATGGGTCCGGCGGGCTGCAGACGATGGCGCAGATCGAGGCGACGCGCGCCTGGGAGGACAGCCTGCGCTCGCACCTGCAGTCGATGCTCGACTCGGTGCTCGGCGCGCACCAGTCGGTGGTGCGCGTGCAGGCCACGCTGGACTTCCAGAGCCAGCAGCTCACCCGTGAGACGCTCGAGCCCGCGGACGGCACCGGCGTGGTGCGCCGCGAGGAGATCACGGAGGAGCAGTACTCGGACACGTCGCCCGGGGAGGTCGGAGGGCCGGCCGGGCTGGGCGGCGGTGCCGTGCGCACCTCGGCGGGACAGGGCGGCAGCTACGACCACAAGCACGAGAGCCGCGAGTACGAGTACTCGCGGCTGCAGGAGCAGGTGAGCACGCCGCCGGGGCAACTCAAGCGGCTGACCGTGGCGGTGGTGATTGACGAGAACCTCGGGACGCCGGTGGCGCAGCAGGTGCAGCAGCTCGTCCAGACGGCGGCGGGCATCGACACCGAGCGCGGCGATTGCGTGACCGTCGAGGCCATGACCATCGAGGCCATCAAGGTGGCCGAGGAGGAGGCCAAGCTCGCCGAGGCCGCGCAGGCCGAGCGCGACCGCGAGCGCACGATCCAGCGCGGCGTGCGCTACGGCAGCATGGTGCTGGTGCTGGCCATGGTGGCGGCGGCGATGCTGATGCTGTCGCGCCGGCTCGGGTCGCTGCCGGCGCCACGCGAGGCCGACGTGACGGGCGCGGAGGCCGAGGCCACGCTGGAGCCGCGGAGGTCACGGCCCGCGCCGTCGCCGAGCGACGCCGGGGACGAGGCGCTTGAGTTCACCCCGACCACCGTCGAGGATCTGCGCACGGCGGCGGGCGAGGGCGCGGCCGCCGATCCCGCCCTGGCCGGGCGGCTGTCGGCACTGGGAACCCGGTCCCCGGACGACTTCGCCCGCCAGCTCCGGGGCTGGATGAACCCGGCGGAGGCGCCCGATGGCGCGGAGGATGACGGGGAGTGACCGGCGGCGACGCACGGCGCGCGCCGTGGCGGTGGCCGAACCTGGACCAGGTGACGGGACCCGGCGGGGAGTTCGTGCCGATGACGCCGGCCGGCGATGCCGCGTCGCGCCCGGCCGGCGAAGGGGCGGGCGAGGCCGTGCTCGAAGGCGCGCGCGAGGCAGAGAGGCTGGTGGACGCGGCGCGCATACAGGCGGACCAGATCCGCCGCCAGACCGGCGAGGAGGCGGCGCGCGAGGCCCGCGAGCGGCTGGAGGCGCTCCTGCACGAGACAATCGACGAGCAGGTGGCGATCTTCGAGCAAGCCCGCGACGAGCTACTCGGCCAGGTGCGCGCCGCGAGCCGCGAGCGGATGGACGAACTAGAGCGTGAGGTCGCCAGGCTGGTGGCGCAGATGGCCGAGAAGGTCGTCCGCCGCAAGATCGAGGCGGACGATGCGATAGTGCTCGACGTGGTCCGGGCCGCGCTGGAGAAGGCCGCGGGCGCGAGTCGCATCACGGTGCGCGTGTCCGGCGCCGACGAGCCCGCGGTCGGCCGGGCGCAGGCGGAGCTGCTGGCGGCGGCCGCCGGCGCCGAGGACCTGGAGATCGTGGCGGACGAGGCCGTCGAGCCGGGAGGCTGTATCGTGGAGACCGAGCGGGGGCGCTTCGACGCCCGCATCGACACGCAGATCGAGATGCTCGGCGACGAGATCGGGCGCGTCTTGGGCGGGGACTAGCGGGTCCTTGCGGGAGTTCGCGTGTCGTCCTGCGGACCTCCCCCGCCGGCGGATACGACGCGCCGGCACCCCGGAGATGCTTCGCATCTCGCGTTCCGGAGGGGGACGTAAACTGCTTCTTCCTTAACTGCGGGGGTAGCGTGTTTACGCTTCCTTATGCGTTCTCCCCCTCTCCGTCCGCAGCTCGCTGCGTCCGGAGAGAGGGCCAGGGGGAGAGGCAAGCCGGCTCGCGGAACGTGCGCCCACTTCTGGAACTCAGCACCAGCCTGGGCGGAGGCGCTCCATGCGGGCGCAGGACGGTCCCGACATCCTCGAGGGGCTGAGCGACCGGCTGGCCGCGGCGGACACCATCCGCCGCAGCGGGCGGGTCACGCGTTCGGTCGGCATCATCATCGAGTCGGACGGGCCACCGGCGCAGATCGGTGAGCTGTGCGAGATCGCCACCGGCGATGGCACGATCAGCGCCGAGGTCGTCGGCTTCCGGGACGAGCGGCTGCTGCTGATGCCACTGGGCGAGACCCGGCGCATCGCGGCCGGCAGCCGCGTGGTGGCGAAGGGGCGGCCGATGATGGTGCCGGTCGGCGAGCGCATGCTCGGCCGCGTCTTCGACGGCCTGTGCCGGCCACTTGACGGCCGGCCGGCCCCCCCGGCCGACGCCTTCCTGCCGACCGAGGCGCCGCCGCCACAGCCGATGACCCGCCGCCGCATCATCCAGCCGCTCACCCTCGGCGTGCGTGCCATCGACGGCGTGCTCACCTGCGGGCGCGGCCAGCGTATCGGCATCTTCTCCGGCTCGGGCGTGGGCAAGAGCACGCTGCTGGGGATGATTGCGCGCAACACGGCCGCCGACGTGAACGTCATCGGGCTGGTCGGCGAGCGCGGGCGCGAGGTGCGCGAGTTCGTCGAGGAGATCCTGGGCGAAGAGGGCCTGCGGCGCTCCGTAGTGGTCGCGGCCACCGGCGATCAGCCGCCGCTCGTGCGCCTGCGCGGCGCACAGGTCGCCACCACCATCGCCGAGTTCTTCCGGGACCGCGGGCTGGACGTGCTGCTCACGATGGACTCGATCACCCGCGTGGCGTGGGCCCAGCGCGAGGTGGGCCTCGCCGCCGGCGAGCCGCCGACGCGCAACGGCTACACCCCGTCGGTCTTCGCCGAGCTCCCGCGGCTGCTCGAGCGCAGCGGGATGGCCACGCGCGGCAGCATCACCGCGCTCTACACGATCCTGGTCGAGGGCGACGACATGACCGAGCCGGTCGCCGACGCCGCGCGCAGCATCCTGGACGGGCACATCGTCCTATCGCGCGAGCTGGCGAACCAGGGGCACTACCCGGCCATCGACGTGCTGCGCAGCGTCAGCCGGCTGATGGACCAGGTCGTGGACGACGGTCACCGTCGGGACGCCCGGCGCCTGTGCGAGGCCATGGCCGTCTACGCCGACCACCAGGACCTCATCAACCTCGGCGCGTACGAGGCGGGCAGCAACCCGGACGTAGACCGCGCCATCGCGCTGCGCCCGCACGTGCTGTCATTCCTGCGGCAGGAGTCCGGTGACGCGCCGAGCTTCGAGGAGACGCGAGCCGCCCTCGCCGAGGCCATCGCACCCCCGGCCGAGCGGCATCCGGCAGTGCCCGACGTGCCCCCCGACCCGGTGTCCGGTCGGCGCCCCCATCTCCCCCACGCGCTGGCGAGCTTCCAGGCCGCCGCGGAGGCCGCCGGCGGAGCGCCCCGGGACGACGACTCAAGTTCCCCGCACCTCAGCCGATAGTTAACCGACCTGATAAGCGTGTAACGGGCTGCGTTGCAGGCGGCCGGCCTGGGGGCCTCGCGTGCGCGAGTTCGAGTTCTCACTGCAGACAGCACTGGACCTGAGGCGGCGCGAGGAGGAGGCGGCCCTACGCCGCCTCGCTCAGGCCCGCAGGGTCGCCAGCGGCATCCGGGCGGAGCTGCGGGAGACGCAGGGACGGCACGATGACCTCGTCGGCGCCCTGCGCGGGAGCGGCTTCCCGGGCACGCGCACGCCGGACCTGCAGCTCGGGGACGCTCGCGCTCTGGCGATCGCTCGCGATCTCACGGAAGTCGAGCATGCGCACCGCTACCTGGGCGCCCTTCGGCACCTCATGGCGCGACAGCGAGACCGGCTGCAGCAGGCCGACCGCGTGTGCGACCAGCGCCAGACGGAGGTCCTGGCCGCATCGCGAGCGCGCAAGACGCTCGAGCGGCTCGCCGGGCGGCGGAAGGCCGAGCACCGCACCCGCGAGGCGCGGCGCGAGCGGCGGGAGCTCGACGAGGTGGCCGTGTGCCGGCATCGCCTGCTGCAGGCCGAAGCCCGGCACGCCGCGCCCGCGGACGACGGGTAGTCCCGACCGATAGCGCAATTCAAACAGCCGGTGGGAACAGGGAGCAACCGTGCTCACCAGACTGCCACAGGTGCTCCAGCGTATTGAGACGATCCGGACTGAGCTGGAGCGCATCAACATCCAGGCCGTGAGCACCCGACGCGCGCCGGACGAGGCGCGCGACCGCTTCCACGAGGTGCTCGCGGGCGTCGAGGCGACGCAGCTCCGCCCGACCACCTCGCCCGCCGCGTCCGCCCCCGGGCGCTTCGACGACATCGTGCGCGAGGCGGCGGGCCGCTGGGGCCTGAGCACCGACCTCGTCCACGCCGTCATCCGCGCGGAGTCGGACTACAACCCCGACTGCACCTCCTCGGCGGGCGCCATGGGCCTCATGCAGCTCATGCCCGGGACGGCGCGGGCCCTGGGCGTCACTGACGCCTACGACCCGGCGCAGAACATCCTGGGCGGCAGCCGCTATCTGCGCGAGCAGCTCGACCGCTTCGGCGACCTGTCGCTGGCGCTGGCGGCCTACAACGCCGGGCCCGGCGCGGTCAGCCGCCACGGCGGCATCCCGCCGTACCGAGAGACACAGACCTACGTCCGGCGCGTCATGGACTACATGCGAACGGGGGGCGTGCGATGAACGGCACGCCGGTGATGGACGTGATGTCGCAGGCGACCTCCATGTTGCCGCCCGGCACGGACCCCGAAGGTCGCCTGCGACCTGACCGCGGCGCGTGCTCCGGCGAGGCCGCCTGCGACCAGGGCCTGTTCATGGCACTGATAGCGGGCTTCCTGGAGGTCGCACGCGACCTCACACCTCAGGCCGACGCCGCCGCCACGGTCGGCGATCAGGCGGTGGCCGTGGCGCCACCGGCGACGGTCACGGAGCTGGCCGCGCGCATGGGCGCCGCCGGCGGGCCCGCGGCGGGCACGCTCGCCGAGCTATCCGAGACACCGGGGCGCAGCACCTCGACCGAGGCGACGCCCCGCATCGTCGATGGGGCGGCCGAGGAGACGCCACGCATGCCCGCGCCGCGCGGCGCGCGCGGGCAGCCGCGGCCAGCGTCCGGGACGGCTCCCGTCGCGGTGGCGCCGAGGCCCACACGCGTCCTCGACGACGGCGCGGCGATGGTCGATGGCCTGCGCCACGGCGGGCAGGTGGCCGATCTACCGACGACCCGGCCTCCGGCGCCGGGTGGCGCCCGTCCTCCCGCCCTCGAAGCCCAGAGCGTGCGCTCGCCGCAGGCGGCGCCGCAGCAGGACGCCGGCCGGCCGACGGCGTTCGACCGGCCGGCAACGCAGCCCACCTCGCTCCTTCCGGCGGACAAGGCCGCCGAGGCAGCGGGCACCGCGCCCGCGCGCGGCGCGGCGGACGTGTCACGGCTGAGCGCGCCCACGCCGAGGACGCCGGAAGGCACTGTCGAGCGCCCCGCCTCGGCTCTCGAACACGCAGCGCCTGTGCGTGTCACGACCCTCAGCGCGGACCGGCCGACGACTACGGTGGACGTCTCGCGCCCGAGCGCGCCCACGCCGAGGACGCCGGAAGCCACTGCCGAGCGCCCCGCCCCGGCTCTCGAGCACGCGGCGCCTGTGCGTGTCACGACTGTCAGCGCGGACCGGCCGGGGAGTACGGTGGACGTCTCACGGCCGAGCGCGCCCACGCCGAGGACGCCGGAAGTCACTGCCGCGCGCCCTGCC
>JALGUI010000381.1 GCA_029820915.1 Candidatus Zipacnadia bacterium
GCGGCCGAGGGCGAAGAGGTCGAGGGCGAGGAAGTCGAGGAAGCGCTCGAGCCGATCCTGGCGGACTTCGACTTCGACGGCGAGGAGCTGGAGCCGCACTGGTCCGCCATGGGCATGGAGGCCGTGCTGGGCCTGACCCGGGAGCCGGGGCAGGCGCATACCGGACAGGGCGCTCTGGTGCTGCGCTACATGCCCGCTGAAGGCAGCTTCCCGCTCGTAAGGGTGGGGCCGCTGGAGGTGTTGGAACAGCCCAGCGCCCTGGAGTTTGCCCTCAGGACCGACGAGCTGTCCTCCATCCGCTACGCAGTGGAGGAGCAGGATGGCTCGACCTACGAGGGCTACTGCTACTCGCCGGCCGGGGAGTGGATCGACGTCCGGGCTGCGCTCGGCGAGATGATACTCGCGCAGGACAGTGAGGACGAGAACGGGAACCTGGACGCGGAGCAGATAGCCGCCATCAGCGTGATGGACCTGTGCAACCTGCCGGGCGAGGTGGGCCGAGCGCTGGGCGTCAAGCAGGGCCTGCAGCGCATGTGGCTGGACGACGTGAAGCTGGCCCACGGGATAGCGCCGCTGCGCTCCTCGCAGGGAGCGGGAGGCATTATCGTCGATGACTTCGACGGCGACGTGGCCTGCTTCCTCCCGATCGGGGCGCCGGAGGTCCAGTTCGTCGCCGGGCCGGGGGCCGGGGACAACGGCGCCTGCAAGCTCATCTACCGGCTGGGCGGTCATCGGTGGGTCGGCCTGGTGCGAAGCGTCGGCCATCTGGACCTCGCCGGCTTCGAGGAGTACTGCGTCAAGCTCAACGCCCAGCATCGGGCGCGACTGGTCGCGGTGCTGGAGGAGTGGGACGGCTCGAAGTACCAGACGAACGTCGAGTTGGACCCGGAGACGGGCTGGGTCGAGGTGGCCCTGCCCATCACGCAGTTGATCCTCGACCCGGGGACGGACGACGAGAACCGGCAGCTTGATCTGGATCAGGTGCGCGTCAGCATCCTGGTCGTGGACACCTTCAACGCATCCGTGAATGCCATGGGCGAGGGGTCGCTCACCATCAGCAGAATCTCGTTCCGCTGAGGCGAGAGCCGTCGCCGCCCACGACAAACTGGTTGACTCGGGGCCGGAGGCACGCGGGAAGGGAGGGCGTGCAATCTCGCGCCTGTCTACGCTTGTTGCTGTACTCATCTGTCTGGTTGTATCGTCGCCGTGGACCCACGCGCAGGCCTGGACCTTCCCGGCCGGCGAGGAGCCCGCGGTGGCTCCCTACGACTGCGTCTTCACCCTCGTGGCCCCCGATGACTGGGGGGGCGAGCGCGCGGCTCAGGTCGCGCTGTGCATGAGGGACGAGCGCAACTTCTACTACGCCGAGTTCCTGGGCGGCGCGGCCTGGCTTGGCCGCTGCATGGATGGCAGGCGGTCGCCGCTCGCGGGCAGGGCGGCGATCGCGCCGGGCCGGCACGACATCGCCATTCAGCGGCGGGGGCGCCTGCTGCAGCTCGTCTGCGACGGTCGCCGCCTGCTGACCGCGTACGATGATCGGCTCGACGACGGCAAGGTGGCGATGGCGACCGAAGGCGGCGTCGAGCTGGAGGGGCTGATGGTCCAGCCGATCGCCGACATCCACGTGGACGATGACTTCACGCGCGCGCCTGGGGAGACGGGCGAGTGGGAGGTCATCTCCGGCCGGTGGCAAAGCAGCGGCGAGCTGGCGGAGCGTCCCAAGCCGGAGCTGTCGGCGAACCCGTTCTCGTACCACGTGCAGGCCGAGATCAGGGCACTGGCGGCCGCGGGATATGACTTCTGGGACAGCTACTCGTTTCGCTGCGCCGTGCGGCCCTCAGCAGACGGCGCCGTAGGGCTGGCGATCTGCTTCCAGGACGAGGACAACTACTACCTGCTGCGATGGTCGCGCACGGGCGGCGCCGGCGGCGAGCCCGGCGGCCGCCTCCAGCTTATCAAGGTCGAGGGTGGGCGCTGGCAGGTCCTGGCCGAGGAGGCCCGCGCTCCCTACCAGCCCGACGTGTGGTACGACCTCAAGATCGCCGCCGCCGGTGGCTGCCTCGAGGCCTACGTGGACGGCCATCGCCGGCTGCAGGCGATGGATGACACCTTCCCGAGGGGGCGCGTCGCGCTCTACGCCGAGGCCTGCGAGAGCGCGTTCTTCGACGACGTGCACGTCCGCAGCCATGAGCGATACGTGGAGGACTTCGCCTCTCCCCGCGTCACGGAGGGGCGCTGTCGGCCGGTGCGGGGCCGCTGGACCGTGGACGCGGAGCACCTCTACGGCTCCGCCCGCGGTGATGGCGACGCCCACATCGTGACCGGGAAGCCGTCCTGGGAGGACTACGTCCTCGAGGCGCTGGTCAAGCTCAAGCAGGCGCGGCGGGTCGGCCTGATTCTCTGCTACCAGGGCCCGGACGACTACTACCTCGTGCGCTGGGGCACGACGCGCCGGGGTCAGGGGACGCGCGAGCTGATCCGCGTCGCCGGCGGCGAGCAACAGGTCCTGGCGACCGCCACCTTCCGTTGCGTTCGGAACCGGTTCGAGAGGATTCGGGTCGGCTGTCACCGGGGGCATATCACGCTCTCGGTCGGCGACCGCCTCATGCTCGAGGCGACGGACACCACCTTCGCCGGCGGTCAGGTCGGCTTCTACGTCCAGGGCCCCGACCAGGCCTGCTTCGACGACGTCAGCGTCCGGTTACGCGAGCCGCCGCCTCCGCCGCCGGCCATCACGGCGCAGTTCACCGAAGAGGACACCATGACGGGTTGGGTCTCGCCGGAGGCCTGCTGGCTCACGCTCGCGGACAACAAGTACGTCCACGATCTGCCGCTGTTCGCCGACTACTGCATCGAGGTACAACTCAAGGGCCTTGCCGAGGAGACGGGCCGGCTGGACCTCTACCTGGGCGCCGACGAGGGGCTGGAGCGCGGGGCGCGTCTGCGGGCGAGTTGCGACGGTGGTGTGCTGACCGCCGAGCTGGCGCTCGACGGCCAGGTCCTGGCGACGGGCGAGGCCACCAGCGAGATGCCCTCGCCACGGCTGGTGGTCGAACGCCACGGCAGTGCGGTCATCGCCTCGCTGGTTGATGAGCGCGGCGAGTCGGTGCTGGTGGCTCATCAGGTGGGCGCCGCCGCCCCCGGCAACTACGTCGGGTTCGAGCGCGGCGGGCTGTCCGCCGGTCCCGGACAGATACGCGTGCGCAGTGACGGGCTTCTGGACCAGACCTTCAGCGGCGCGGCAACCGGCTGGCGTCCGGGGACGGGGATCTGGGAGGTGCACGACCGCTGGCCCTGCTCCCCAGGCTGGTCGTGGTTCGGCGGCCGCGACCCCGAGGGCGACCCGAAGCACCCCATTCTGTGGTCCAAGGACCTGTGGACCGGCGAGGTGGTGCTCGAGTTCTGGTCGGTCTGGTCGGGCCTCATCATGGACCTGCCCGCCGCGCCCGGCTACTCCGACCCCAGCGACCTCAACTGCACCATCGGCGGCGACGGTCGCGATCTGTGCAGCGGCTACAGCTTCGTCTACGCCGGCGACCACAATACCTGCGCCAAGATCATGCGCGGCAATGACGTGGTGGCGGAGACCCCGGAGGGCCACTTCATCAATCCTATCAGCGCCAACGCGGACTTCCATCGCCACTGGTTCAAGACCCGCGTGCACAAGCGCGGCGGGCACATCGAGTACTACGTGGACGACGAGCTGCTCCTGGAGTACGACGACCCCCAGCCGCTGTCTGGCGGTGGCATCGCTCTGTGGAGCTACAACAACGGCGTGCTCATCTCCAGGGTGCGCATCAGCGCGGAGCATAGAGCGCCGGGCGGCTGAGACGCCGCGTTCGCACGGCGCCGGGACGCACGACACCCCACAGCAGAGGCAGACGGATGGCGGCGGTCCACCGACAGGGATCGGTGTGTGCACCGCTGGGTGGCTCCCGGCGGCCGTCCCCGTCCTGGCCTGCTCCGCCCGCACTATTCGCGTAGGTCGGCCTGCGTCTGATCCCGCCTGGGGGCGGGATCAGACGCAGGTGAGAGCGCGCCCCCGCGCGCTCTCAGCTTCCAGCCCGACATGCCTTCGAGGCCGCACAGTGCGTTGACCATGCATCCGCAAGAACTGGCCCTCGGCGGTGTGCGCCGTATCAACGGCCCGTCTCGAGATTGCGACGAGATTGTTGACGAATAGTCCGGGCTACCCGCGCCCGGAAGGAGCGACGACATGACCTGGCAGGTCGGCATCGGCCGCCGCGTCATCACGCCGCGCACGCCCGTGTGGCTGGCGGGCTACGGCACCAGGCGTGTCCCCGAGGGCACGATCCACGACCTCTGGGCCACGACCTCTGGGTGAAGGTGCTGGCGCTCAAGTCGCCTGACGGCGCGCACGCCGTCATGGCGACCACCGACCACATGGGCATGTCGAGGACCATCTACGACAGCATCTACGCCGAGGTGCACGCTCGCTTCGGGCTGGCGCGCTCGGAGTTCATGCTGACCTTCTCGCACAACCACTGCGGGCCATGCCTGCGCGACGACCTCGTGGACTACTACCCCAGCGACGACGAGCAGCGGCGGCTGGTGGGCGAATACACCGACTGGATGGAGCGGCAGGTGGTCGAGGCGGTCGGCGAGGCGCTGGGGACGCTGCGGCCGGCGCAACTGTCCGTGGCTGAGGGGCGATGCACCTTCGCTGTGAACCGCCGCGAGAACAGTGAGGACGAGGTGCCGCAGCTTCGGGCCGAGGGCAAGCCGCTGCGGGGCGCGGTGGACCATTACGTCCCCGTGCTGGCCGCGCGCGGCGAGGGCGGGGAGCTGCTGGCGGTGCTGTTCGGCTACGCCTGCCACCCCACGACGCTGTCTTTCACCTACTGGTGCGGCGACTACCCCGGCTTCGCGCAGATCGCTCTCGAGGACGCCCACCCGGGCGCCGCCGCCATGTTCTTCAACGCCTGTGGCGGCGACCAGAACCCGATCCCGCGCCGCGAGCTGGAGCTGGCCGAGCAGTACGGCGGCATGCTCTCGGACGCGGTGGAGCAGGTGCTGGCAGGGGAGATGCGGCCGGTCTCGGCCGGCCTGGCGACCGCCTTCGAGTTCGTCGATCTGGCCTACGAGGAGGTCGTGACCCGCGAGACGCTGTTGCCCATCGCCGGCGGCGATGCCCGCGACCTACACGTGCGCTGGGCCAGGCGGATGCTGGCGCTGCTCGATGAGGGCGCGGTCTTCCCGACCAGCTACGAGTACCCGGTGCAGGCGTGGCGGATCGCCGATGAACTGCTGCTGATCGCCATCGGCGGCGAGGCGGTGGTGGACTACTCGCTGCGCTTCAAGCGCGAGTTCGGCCCGGGGACGTGGGTGTGCGGTTACGCCAACGACATGGCGGCGTACATCCCCTCCCGGCGCGTGTGGGAGGAGGGCGGCTACGAGGGCGGCCCGCACCTGGACGAGTACGGCCGTCCGGCCTGGCGCTGGGCCGGCGACGTCGAGGATCGCATCGCCGCCGCCACGCACCGCGTGGTGCGGCGAGTCCGCGCGCTGTAGTCTGCTTCCGGCGGTAAGTGGAGGTGAGGTCGCTCCGCGACCTTGGCGCTCGCGCTGCGAGCGCAAGGCGCCCGCACGACGATTGGGGTGCCTGTTCCCTCTCGGCGGAGCGATTCGTACGACGGGCGCCCTCGCCTGTCGAGGCTGTTAGTGCGCGGTTTTCCGCAAGCAACCACCAGGCGCCCTCGCCTTGCCTTTGGAGCCCAGGCGCCTCGCCTGGACGCTGTTGTCGTTGCCCGGAACCCGCAACTCGGGCCTCACACCTGCCACCGGAGGTCACCATGAGCTGGCTGCTGCTGGGATACGATGTCGAAAGCTCGGAACCCGACTCGCCCGTGACTCGTCAGTTCATCGAGTCGCTGCGGCGGGCGCACGGGGAGCTGGAGGCGCCGGGCACGCTGTTCCTGCGCGGGCAGACGGTCGAGCACAACGTCGAGGCCATCCGCTCGACGATGGCCGACGGGCTCTTCGACTACGGCCAGCACACCTACTCGCACGTGCTGTTCAAGACGCTCTGGCAGATCAACGACGAGGGCGAGCGCATCGTCCCCGGCGGCTCGGTCGAGGAGATCGCCACCGAGGTCGATCGCGCCAACACGGTCATCCGCGAGCTGCTCGGCGTCGAGGTCATCGGCCTGACCACGCCGTGGGGCTACTACCGCGGCCTGGGCGACCGGCCGGAGTTGCTGGCGATCCTGCACGGGAACGGCATCCGCTTCGTGCGAAGCTGGATGCGCAACGAGCGCGACTGGGTGCCGGTGACGCCGGACGTGCAGCCCTTCTTCTACGAGGCGCAGGGCTTCGCGGACATCCTGGAGCTGCCGATCACCGGGCGGCACGACTGCGACTGGGGCAATCGGCTGGGCTTCGAGCCGCGCGAGTTCACGTGCGTCGAGGACTACGC
>JALGUI010000382.1 GCA_029820915.1 Candidatus Zipacnadia bacterium
GCCCCTGGGCCAGCCGGTCGGGAACCACCGCGTCCAGGGCTCGGATGTCGGCGATCTCGGCGATGTCGTACCCCGCCTCACGGTACCGCCGCAACGCCCGCCGCCGGCTGACCGCCGCGAAGGTCGCATCGCCGATGAACTCCAGGGCACGGGTCAGCACCGTGTCCGCCAGCTCCTCGGCCTGCTCCGGCAGGATTGGCAATACCCGCCTCACGCGTGCCTCCTCAATTGGCTTCCGGCGTCAGCGCACAACCTTGAGGCCCAGGTGTTCCTCGAAGGGGTCGAAGTCGCGGTCGCTGTGCAGCAGCCAGCACTCGTTCTCGATGCACCACGTGGCGATCAGGGCATCGATGGTGCCGCGGACGGTGATCCCGCGCGTGCGATAGTTGATGGCGGCTTGGATCGCGAGGTCCGGGCCCGAGATCGTGACAACCTCGAAGTCGGTGAGACGCCAGAGCGTCGCGTCGAACTCCTGCTCGGTCCGACAGCCCCTGAGTACCTCACAGAGCACGAGATCAGCGGTCAGCAGATCCTGAGTGGGGGCTTGCTCGACCATGGGGGTCTCTGCGGTTGTGAGACCGCGGAATACGTCGATCCACACGGAGCTGTTAATGAGGATCCTCCGGGCCTCAGTCTCTCCGCCACTCATCGAGGTCCCCCTGCCAGTCCACTTGGCCACGAAGCTCCAGTATCCGTTCCTGCTTCTTCGTACGAATCAACCGGCGCAATCCCGCGTTCAGCAGTTCGCGAGTGTCCTCAATGCCCGTCGCCTCGCGCGCTCTCGCGAGTAGGCCCTGGTCGATTTCAGTAGCGATCGGCATGTTCCTGTGCCTCCTCGCGCGTCGCCCCCGCGCGCAGCGCGGCAAGGTACGCCTCGCGACGCCGCTCCAGCCGGGCCGCGAACTCCCGCGCGCTGATGAGCTTGCGCAGGGCCTCCTCAAGCACCTCGCGGGTGTCGGAGATGCCGGTAAGCTCCTTGGCCTCGTTCAGAAGCTCATCATTCACTTCGATCCTGACGGCCACCGCTCTTCCTCCAGACCGGCACAGCACGTCCTCGCCTCACCGTCGAGTATACCCGTTCAGACGCCCCATGGACAAGCTCGCGAACCGGCATGCTAACCTCTATAGAACCCCGCCAGCGCCGGCGGCACCGCCCGGTAGGCCGCGTAGAGGTCGTCGTAGGCCCCGCGGCCGTCGCCGGGCTCGATGGTGCGCTCGCCCAGGTCGGCGGCCCGCTGGCCCTCGGCTACCGAGCCGAAGACGCCCGCGCCCATGAAGGCGAAGATCGCCGCGCCCGCGACGGTCGCCTCCTCGTTCGCGATCGTGGTCACCGGCAGGCCGGTGATGTCGGCGCGGAGCCGGTTCCACAGCCGGTTCTTCGCCCCGCCGCCGACCAGTCGGATGCCCTGCGGCTCGAAGCCCGTCGAGGAGCGCAGCACCTCGACCGCGTGGCGAAGCTGGTGGCACAGGCCCTCCAGGCCCGCGCGGTAGACCTGCGCCCGGGAGGTGTTCAGCCCGAGGCCCAGGATCGTGCCCTTGGTGCGCCAGGGCGCGTTCGGGCCGGTGTCGGGCACGAAGCTCGGGATCACGGTCACGCCGCCCGCGCCCGGGTCGAGCTTCTCGGCGTCGCCGATCATGGCCTCGTAGGCGTGGCCGCGGTCCTCGATCTCGCCGTACAGGTTCTCGCGGATCCACTCCAGCGGCCCGGAGCCCATCATCAGAAGCTGCGGGTTCCAGCGGCCGGGCTCGGCGTCCGCCTCGATGAGCAGGCCCGCCTCGAAGCCCTCGCGCGTCGCTTCGTAGCGCTCCTGGCGCAGCATCAGGATCTCCCAGGTGCCGCTGGACAGGATCGCCTCATCCGGGCGCGCCCCCGAGCCGACCGCCGCGAACTGCGTATCGTGGCCGGCCGCGATGACGGGGATGCCCGCCGGCAGGCCGGTGCGCTGCGCCGCGTCGGCGGTCACCTGGCCGATGACGCCTCCCGGCTCGACCCACCGCGGGAAGAACCCGGGCGTGAGGTCGGCGAGCCCGAGCACCTCCGCCGACCAGCCGCGCGCGCCCATGTCCATCGCCATCATGGTGCCCGCCGCGGTCGGGTCGATGGAATGCTCACCAGAGAGCAGCATCGACAGCAGACCCGCCATCATCAGCCAGTGCTCTGCGCTCGCCAGCGCCTCGGGCGCGTTCTCGCGCAGCCAGATGAGCTTGAGCAGCGTGTCGAAGGGGATGACCTGGTAGCCGGTCACCTCGAACAGCCGCCAAGCGGACACGGAGGGTCCGCCATCCACGCGCTTGCCGATGCTCGCCGCCAGCTCCTCGGTGCGCGCGTCCTGCCACGAGATCACCGGGTAGGTGAGCGTGTTGTCCGCCGCCACCGGCGCTCCGTCGGCGCCGAATGTGGTGACCGTCACGGCCTGCACGCGCGCGGTGTCGATGCCCTCGAGCGCCTCGGCACACGAATCGGCGAGCTTGCCGAAGACCTCCTCGAGGTCCCAGACCAGCCGGCCTTCGGGCGCGTCGGGCTGCTGCGCGGGGTCATTGGGCCTGCTGGCGGCGGCCACGACCGCTCCGGACGTGTCTACGGCCACCGCCCGGGCGTTGGTCGCGCCACAGTCAAGCACCACAACGAGCTCATCGGACATGGGCCTGGGCCCCCTGTCATTCGATGGATGTACGCCTGACGCGCGACGCCCGCAGTTTCGCGCGGCCCGCCCCTCGCACCTTCCGCCCGCGTGCAGGTGCTGGCGCGCACGCATGGAACCTGCCCGCTGACGCGTCCAGCAGCGCTCGTGCCTGGGAGGGCCTGCCATGAAGCTGTACATCCACACCGACATCGAAGGCGTCGCCGGGATGGTGCACTTCGAGAAGCGCGAGGACGACAGCCTCGAGAACTGGGACCGCCGCAAGCGCATGCACCGGCTGCTGACCGGCGAGGTCAACGCCGCCATCGAGGGCGCGCTGGCGATGGGCGTGGACGAGGTCCTCGTCAACGACGCCCACGGCAGCGGTTACAGCATCATCTTCGAGGAGCTCAACCCGGCCGCGCAGATCATCCACGGGCCGCTCACGCGCCAGCCGTTCTGGACCCCGCTGCTCGACGACACCACGGACGTGATGTTCTGCGTTGCCCAGCACGCCATGGCGGGCACCAGCGGCGTGCTCGCGCACAGTTGCTGGTGCGTGAATGACAGCATCTGGTTCGGCGAGGGCGGCATGGCGATGGCCCTGGCGGGCTATTACGGGATCCCGGCGGTGCTCATCACCGGCGACAACGTGGCCACGCAGCAGTGCCTCGACCTGGTGCCGGAGATGGAGGCCGTGGCGGTCAAGACCGCGCTGTCGCCCTACAATGCCTGCTCGTGGACGCCGCAGCGGGCGCGTGAGATGATCAAGGAGGGCGCCAAGCGCGCGCTGGGGCGCATCGACGACATCCCGCCCTTCACCATCGAGGGCCCGTACCGCATCGGCCTGGTCGGCGGGCCGGGGCAGGTGCCCGCGAGCCCGACGGAGGGCGACGACTTCCGCGCGGTGGTGTACGAGATCCTGCGCAACGGCTACGACTACGACCTGCAGCAGCAGGATCCGTGGCCGATGGAGCCGGGCCGCGACGGCTCTTTCCTGACCCGCGGCCAGCGCCGCGCCATGGAGCAGCAGAAGCAG
>JALGUI010000383.1 GCA_029820915.1 Candidatus Zipacnadia bacterium
GTCCGGCAGTGGCTGAGCTTCTTGCCGGGCCCGACGATGTCGTTGCGGAAGGTGTCCAGGACGATGGCGACGACGTTCACGATGGTATCCCCTCGCGGGTGCAGGCGTGATCCACGGCGGAGGGGTTCGGCGCGGAGGGCGGAGGGTCCTTCGTGGGGGGCTACTCGGCGGGGGCGACGGCTACTTGCGGCGCAGATGCCTCTCGATGACTGACTTGACATAGTCCGGCATCGGCTCGTGCGCCGCCTCTGCCGCCGCTTCCAGCTTCTCGAAGGTCGCGACCTCGTCGTCGGTCCAGGTGATTGCCAAGCGGCGTATCTGGTGCAGCGCGATGTGAGAATACTCCTCAGGAAAAGCCCAGTAGCAGGCCCGGCAGACCGCGGCGCTCCTCTCGTCTTGAGCATTGGCGCAGTGTTCGCACGACCAGGACTTCGCGCGGTTACACGAGCCGCAGACGAGCATGTAGTCGGCGGGATCTGGGGCATCTTCAGCTTGGGCACCCGCCACCTCGTATGGAACTCGATGGTCGGTCTGCAAGCAGCGCTCCTCAAGCTCACACAGGCAGATCGCACACCGGGCACCGAAGGTGGCGATGAGAGCTTCCTTCAGCGCCTTGGGCAGCACGCTGCGGCCGTGGAACGCGTCGCTTCGCACATCAGAGGGGTCGCCGAACCGGTACGCGGCTATCCTCTTCCCGCCCTCGCCATCGACGGAGAAGGTCTCGATGGGTATCCCCTGCTCGCGCACGTCTCTCACTGCGCGCGGCGGGTGATCGTAGCCGTAGGCCGTCTTCAGATCATCCGTGGTTATGAATCCGTGCTCCAGTATGTGCTCGACGACGATACGAGAACGTTTCCCCGTAACGGCATCCAGCTTGGCGAGGAAATCGGGGGGCAGGTCGTCAGGTCTCATGGCGAATCGAAGAGCGCGAGCTGCTGCTCGGCTGTCAGCATGTCGTTGGCCTTGCGTCCCACGCCCAGCCGCTCAATGAGGGCGGGAGACAGGTACAGTGACTCGATGGTGCGCGCGCTGCGCCCCAGTAGTGTCGCCTGTGTCGATGGGCCGGCGTCCACCTCGATGTGCACCAGCTCGAGATCGCGGGGCAGTGGTCGTCCGTGTTGCTTCTTGCCCGTGCGCCCATCGTAACTGATGATGTAGGAGAGACCGCGATCGTTGGCGCCGTGCAGGGCATCCGCGAAGCTCCGGAAGCTGACGCCGTCCCTGTAGCGCGAGTCGCGCCCCGTGCAAACGCCCTGGTATGGTGGGTCCATGTACACCAGGTCCGAAGGGGTGGCCGCCGCCAGCACGTCGGTGTAGTCCAGCGTCGTGAGCTCTGTCCGCCCTCCCAGCAAGCGCGACGACCCCGCGATGCGCTGTCGCATGGTCTCGGGACGCGCCCCGCGTCTGCGATTGTCCGGGCTCTGGTTGAACTCGCCGTCGGAGTTGTAGCGCACGGACGCCTTCACGCAGCGAGCCAGAAGGTATAGGAAGTCGCCGGGAGACGGGGATCGGTTGAAGCGATCGCGAACCTGGTCGTAGAAGGGTCTCTCCTGGCCCAACTGCGCCTGCCAGAGGCCGGCATAGCGCTCTGCGAGTTCCTCGGGGGTCTCTAGTATCGCGCGCCACAACTGCATGACGTCTTCGTTGGTGTCGTTCAACCAGAACCGCTTCCCCGCCGAAGATCGCGCCGCGGCGATCGATACCGCAGCAGACCCGGCGAACGGCTCGACGAGTCTGCCTATACCCTCGGGGAAGTAGCGCAGAATGACGTTGGCAAGCTGTCGCTTGCTGCCCTGGTATGGAAAGGGGCTAGGAGCCCCCAATATGCACCCTCCTCGTCCACCTGCTCCGACACACGCCTGTAGTATACACGTTCGATAGGTTCAATGCAATGGCGTCCGACTCCTCCGCGATCGCGTGGAAAGCTGCATGCACCCGCGCTCAGAAACGCACCAGAAGCATCTTGATAGCATTGCCCTCAAGTCATCTACTAACGCTCGATACAGGTTGAAATGTCCCCGCAGCAGGCCGTACAGGGGTCATCAGGGCGAAGACCAGCCTGGACGCCATCGTGGCGCCGGGACTGACCATGACATGACGAGCCGCGCCCGACCGGGCCATCCCTGGCCCTCGCCAATCTCCCTCGACGCGAGGATCCCGCCCGGTCACTCCCCACCCGGTGTCATTCTGGGTGTCCGTACAGATCCTCGAGCATCGCCACGGACCGGTCCGTGATCGTCTGCAGGGCCCCGGCGGCGAGCTTGGAGGCGCCCCACGCCCCTACCTCGTAGCCGCCACGCGCGATCGCCTCGGGCGTCGGGATGTAGCCCACGTAGCGGTTCGACATGTGCGCAACGAAGGTCCGCGCCGCCGGGCTGCGCTGCTTGATCTCAAGCTGCGCCTCGACGAACGGCTCGCCCGGCAGGACCACGATCGCGAGGTCGCCGATCCGCACCGCCTGGATCTCGTACTCGAAGGAATGCTGCTCCGCCATCGCATGCTCCAGGTCCAGTTGCGAGGCCGCGTAGGCCCAGTCGCGCCCGAAGCGCGTCTTCGTCTCGTCGATCCACGTAGGCTCGGGGTGCTCGGCGAGGAACGCGCGCGCCTCGTCGAACAGCCCTTCGGGGAAGTCGCGCCAGGGAATGCCGAAGCGCTCGGTGCGCGAGGCCAGCACGGGCTGCTCATCGACGAAGGCCGGTCCCACGAGCGCCCGCCGAACCGCGTCGGTGAGCAGGCGGGCCATGCTCTGCGGCGTGTCCTCGCGGTCCGGGTTGAGCGCATCCGCATGATGCACGTTCCCGCAGCAGCCGTTGAGCACCACCGGCACGACGCCCGGCAGCATCTCGGCGCGGACGCGCTCGGCCCACGCGCCCGGCCAGTCGCTGTGGACCGCGTCGTGCGGGTTCCAGTGCACCGGGTGGCAGGTGTGGTGCAGGAGCGCGGCGGGGGTGTCGAGGTCCTCGGTGGTGAACAGCGCGACGCCGACCTCGGGGTCGCTCGGGCCCTCGCGGTAGAGCGCATCCTCCGGCCGGCCCGCCAACCCCATCTCCGAGGTGCCATCGCGCATCGCGATGCGGCGGTTGAAGGACACGCGCGACTCCAGCGCGGTGCCGAACCGCAAGTGCACGGGCTGCATGTTCGCAACCGCCTCGCGGAGCATCGGCTCGATCCTGGCCATCGCGAGCGGGCCATAGTCGGGGTCAGATCCCCGGATCCACGGGTGTTCGCGCGCGGGCTCCAGCCGGTCGCTGAGCATGATCTGGCCCATAGATGGCGCGGAATGGTCCTGCACGACGTGGACGGCGACCTTGTCGGGAGCGAAGCCCAGCTCCTGCGCCGCGAAGGCGCGGATGGCCTCCGTCCACTCCCGTGTCACCGCGAGCAGCTCCAGCGACAACAGCAG
>JALGUI010000384.1 GCA_029820915.1 Candidatus Zipacnadia bacterium
CGCGGCGCCGGCCAGCGCGCGGGCCGCCCGCCCCCGCGCCCCTGCCATTTCCCGCTCCGTGGGCGGGTCGCTGTGCAGGCGGGCCTCGGTGACCGAGCGGGCACCCACCGGGAGGCTGACGGCGCGTAGGCCGTCGCCCGCCCGCATCACGATCTCGGTGCTGCGCCCGCCGACGTCCACCACCGCCGGATGCAGCGCCGCCAGCTCCGGGGCCACCGCCAGCGCCCCCAGGAATGACAGCCGCGCCTCCTGCTCGCCGCTGATGACCTCCAGGCGGACCCCCGCGCGGGTGAACAGCTCGTCGGCGAGCTCGCGCGCATTCGCGGCGTCCCGCGCGGCGGCGGTGGCGACGGCGATGACGTGCGGCGGCCTTCCCCACTCGGCGAGCGTGGCGCCCACGAAGCTAACGGTGGCGTCCAGGCCGTCCGGGTCGAGGCGGCCGGTCTCCGACATCCCTCTGCCGAGCGCCGTCATCCGCTGGGCCTCGGCGACCACCTCCGCGGCGCCGTCCGGGCGCAGGCGCGCGAGGATGCCGCGGGCGGTGTTGCTGCCCAGGTCGAAGGCCGCGACCGGCTCACCGCCCTCTGCCCGGTGGTGGCGCATCATCGCTCCCTGAGCCTCGTGATCGTGATCGCGCCCTCGCCGGCGGGACTCTGCAGGTAAGTACGCGCCCGGAGCGCAATATCCTCCTCGCCAACCGCTCCCGTTCTTGCTTCGGCGGCATGAACCCACTATCATGTGCACTACCCCGCGGCACCTGCGGCGTTGCGGGGGGCTTCGCGTTCCGTCCGCGGCGCCTCCGCTTGGAGGGATCGTCCATGTTCGGGTCCACAGCCGGCTACTGCGGCAAGCTCTTCGCCGTCGAGGGCATCGACGGGTCGGGGAAGAGCACGCAGATCGACCTCCTGCACAAGTGGGTGCTCTCCCAGGGCTACAGCACGTTCTTCTCGGAGTGGAACTCCTCGCCGCTGGTGAAGCGCACCACCAGGCGGGGCAAGAACAAGCGGCTGCTGACGCCGCTGACCTTCAGCCTCATCCACGTCACCGACTTCGCGGACCGCACCGAGCGCAACATCATCCCGCCGCTCAAGGCCGGCGCGGCGGTGCTGGCCGACCGCTACGTCTACACGGCCTTTGCGCGCGACGTGGCGCGCGGCTGCGACCCCGACTGGGTGCGCGAGGTCTACAGCTTCGCGGTCGAGCCCACCGTGGCGTTCTACTTCCGGGTGCCGTTGGAGGTGGCGCTGGACCGCATCCTCAGCGGCCGCCCGGAGCTGAAGTGGTACGAGGCGGGGATGGACCTCGGCCTCGCCGATGACCCTTACGAGTGCTTCAAGCTGTTCCAGGCGCGCATCCTCGCGCACTACGATGCGATGGTTGACGAGTTCGACCTCCAGGTCATCGACGGCACGCTGCCCATCGCCGAGCAACAGCAGCAGGTGCGCGCCATCGTCGAGCCGCACCTCGAGGACCTGCTGCGCCGACCCGACGACATTTTCGCCTACGGCAGACGGGCTGGTGATTAGATGATGGACCCGCGCATGGGCGCCGTCCCGATCCCAGGGGTACCCGATGGCGACTGGCCCGGCAAGCTCATCGTGCTGGAGGGTACCGACGGCGTGGGCCGCAGCACGCAGATGCGGTTGGTGCGCAACTGGCTCGAGAGCTCCGGCGTCGCGGTCTACGACACCGGCCTGAGCCGGGGGCGGCTGGCGGGCTCGCATATCCAGCGCGCCAAGGACGGCCACACCATGGGCCGGCGCACCCAGGCGCTGTACTACGCCACCGACTTCGCGGACCGGCTCGAGCGCGAGGTCCTCCCGGCCATACGCGCCGGATACGTCGTCCTCACCGACCGCTACATCTACTCGCTCATGGCGCGGGGGGCGGTTCGCGGCATGGAGACGGAATGGCTGAGCAAGCTCTACGCCTTCGCCCCCCGCCCGAATCTGGTCCTCTACCTCAAGATCTCCATCGACAGGCTCCTCCCCCGCGTGCTCGCCAGCGGCGGCTTCGACTACTGGGAGTCCGGCATGGACTACCAGCACGAGGACTCGCTCTACGACGCCTTCGTCAAGCACCAGGGGGCGCTGCTCGGACAGTTCGACCGCATGCTTAAGGAGTACGGCTTCACGGTCGTGGACGCCGAGCAGTCGATCCGCGACGTCTTCGACGACCTCCAGGAGCACGTCGAGGACGTGGTCGGCGAGATGGTGGAGGTGCAGCGCTCGTCCGACCTGATCGCGCCCATTGTCCAGCCGCCGGCCGAGGACTCGGAGGACCGCCAGTCGCTCGCCGAGGCGCTCCGCGACCTGCTCGGCTCGCTGCTTGACGATAGCTGACGGGAGGATGCGCACATCCTCACGGCGGAGGTTGCCCACCGATGATGGGTGTCACGTGGCGATCACAGGCGGCTGTCGCTCTGCTCTTGGCCTCGCTGATCTGCTCAGGAGCATTCGCCGAGGTCTCCCTGCCGGTGCTCGATGAGAGCGCGTGGACGCTGCGGCCCGACTGGATCGGCGATCCGCGCGAGCGGTCGGCGGACGCGAGTTACACCGTGCGCGACGGCATCGCGCACCTGCACGTCCCCGAGCCGGGGCGCAGTATCAGCGCGCAGGCACGGCCGGCCGAGCCGGTGGACCTCGCCGCTCTCCCCTACGTCAAGGTCCGCTACCGCGCCGTGGGTGTGAGCCCGGCGGCCGAGCGCGGGTACTTCCTCTACCTCAATGACACCGACGGCGGCTCGATCTCGATCCGTCTCTCCGAGCTACTCCTCAATGGGAAGTGGCACACGCAGATCATCGAGCCGCACGCGAGCATCGTGGCCGATGAGGTCGCGCTGCACCTGGGCGCGGGCCCCGAGGGCGGCGAGCTGCAGATCGCCTCGATCGAGTTCCTCCCGGCGTACCCCACACTGTCGGTGGCGGAGAGCCTGTCGCTCCCGGTCGAGCCCCCGGCAGAGGCTGAGGGCTTCCGTGTGCTCACGCTGGGCGACCTCGCCACGGCTGCGGCGGACGAGGTCCGCGAGCGCGTCGGCCTGATCGACTGGTTCGCCGCCGAGGAGTTCGCCTACGGCGGGGTGCCCTTCCGCACCGGCTCGGGCGGCGACGCCGCCGCCATCCCGAAGATGGACGCGGGGCGGCTCACGGTTCCGTGCGACGCGGCGGCCACCGAGCTGCACTTCATCGTCGCGACCAGGCTCCCGGCATGGCAGCCCCGCCCCTTCACGCACTGGGGGGTGCGCAAGCGCGCCTTCAGTCAGGTCGAGCGCTTCCGCGTGTGGCTCGACTACGCCGACGGGACGACCGACGAGGCGTTCCCATGGTGTCCGGACACCGACCGCTTCGAGCTGTGCCGCGGTCTGAAGAGCTACTGCGTGCCCGCCGCGGGCAAGCCTCTGTCCGCAACGCGAGCCTCTACCTGTGCGCGCTGACGGCGCGCACCGGCGAGCCGCTCATGGCCGCCGCCTGTGAGCCCGACACGCCCCCGCCGATCGAGGCCGAGGCGCCGCCGTCCGTCCCGCCGCGCATCACCGCGGGCGACGATGAGCTGACCGTCGAGAACGCGCACTACGCCGTGCGCTTCGGGCTGAGCCCCACCTTCCGCGTGCTCAGCCTCGACGGCCGGCACGGCGTCGCGTGCGGCCCCGGCTTGTTCATGGCGCGACGCGGGCTGGACTACTACCCCTCCGACGAGATGACGCTCGCCGGCGCCCCGCGCATCGAGGGCTCGCGCGTAACCTTGCGGCTCCGGCCGCCGGAGGACCTGTCCGCCGACTTCGAGCTGACGCTGCAGGCCGATGAGTCGCCGGAGCTGCGCATGACGCTGGTGGTCGAGAACCGGGGCGACGAGCCCCTGGCGCTGGCGGTGTCCTTCCCGGAGCTCCGCGGGCTGCGCATCGCGGACGCCTCTGACACCTGGTACTTCTACCCGTCGCACTGCGCGCGGCTGTCGAGGCGCCCCGGGGCGAACCGATGGCCCTACGGCGGCCGCTTCCCGCTCCAGTTCTTCTCGGTCTTCAACCCGCGCGCAGGCCGCGGAGTCTACGTGTGCACGCGAGACACCTCCGGCTCGGATCGCGACTACTGGCTGAACAAGCGGCTGGACGGGATCGACGCGGGCATCGACTACCCCGACAGCCTGAGCATTCCGCCCGGAGGCCGGCGCGAGCTGCCGCCGACGGTCATCGGCCTGCACTCCGGCGACTGGCGCCAGGCTTTCGAGGCCTACCGGGACTGGGCGCGGACCTGGTACGTCCCGGGCAACCACAGGCCGGAGTGGTTCCGCAACGTGACGCACATGCGCACCTACTGGACGCAGACCGAGAACCCCAACGTCCGTCCGGTCTACGATGTCGAGAGCGGCGAGTACCGGGTTGACGAGATCCTCGATGCGGAAGAGCAGGGGTTCGGGAGGATCGACTACGCCCACTTCTTCGACTACCGCATCTCGGAGCGCTATGGTCGCTGGGGCGATTACGACGACTTCTCGGCGATCGGCGGTGCGGAGGCGTTCAGCGACTGCCTGCGCCAGTTCGAGCGCCGCGGCTGCAGGACCGGGCTGTACATGGAGGGCTTCCTGGCCTCGCTCAAGTCGAAGGTCGCCGCGGAGCACGGGGACGAATGGGGGATGCGCAGCCGAGGAGGCGGGCCGCTCGTCAAGTGGCCGGACAGCGATGATCCGACGCTGGCGATGTGCCTGTTCTTCCCCGGCTGGCGGCAACACCTGGCCCAGGTGGCGGTCCGGCTGCGGCGGCAGTTCGACGTTGACGGCATCTACCTCGACGAGTTCGGCTTCAACAGCTCGGGCTACTTCTGCTGGTCCGCCGAGCACGGCCATCCGGTGCCGGGCCGCCCGCTGACGGCGGTTGTGGCGGCCATACGAGAGGTGAAGGAGGCGCTGCCCGAGGACGTGGCGCTCTACACCGAGGAGTGCCCCGCCGATGTTGCGAGCCGGCACGCCGACGGCGCCTTCGGCTACTACCTCAGCTTCAACGAGCAGCCACACACGCCGGGGCGTCTGAACGCGCACCGGTTCGCCTTCCCCGAGTTCCACCTGCTGCCCTACTCCGCCCACGCCGTCGCTCAGGGCAACTTCATCGACCAACCGAAGTTCGCGCTCCTCAACGGGCTGGCGTTCTACACGAGCGGAATCATCCTCGAGCCGCAGGGGGAGCGGCTGTTCCGAGAGATCGTGAAGGTCCTGCAGGACCATCGTGAGGCCTTCAACTCGCCCGACGCCGCGCCCCTGCTCGCGGGCGAGACACCGGGGCTGCTGGTTAACTGCTTCCCGGGCGCGGAGGAGACGGTCTACGCGGTCTTCAACGCCGCCTGGCACACGGTGCGCGGCCCGGTGCTGCGCCTGCCGGCCGGTGGCCGGTACGAGGCGATCTAGTAGTCAGCCTGACCATCGGTCCGCGCACGGTGGCGTGCTTCGCGCGGCGGTAGCCGGCTCAGTCGAGCGTGCGCTCGGCCTCGCCCAGCGCCCGCCGCATCTCACCGGCCAGGGCCGGGAAGTGCTCCTCCGCCAGCGCCA
>JALGUI010000385.1 GCA_029820915.1 Candidatus Zipacnadia bacterium
ACCCCCGGCGGCAGCGGCTGGCCCAGTTGCTGCTGCTGTTGCTGCAGTCGCTCCTGCTCCAGGTCGAAGAGCCAGTCCAAGTCCATCTCGCGCGGTTGCGCTCGGTCCACGATTGCGGTCGCACGCGGGTTCTGCATGCCGATCAGCGCGATGCGTGCGCCCTTGCACACCCAGTCATCCTCGGAGTTGACCAGCTTCTCCAGCGGTTCGATGGCCGGCTCGCCGACGCTGCTCAGCGCCCGCGCGGCCGCCCTCCGCACGTCGCGACTGGTGTCGCTCAGCGCATCGATCAGGCCGTCGATCGCCCCTGCGTCGGCCAGCCCGCCCAGGCCCTGCGCGGCGCGCAGGCGCATCTCGGGGTCAGGTCCCGCCAGCGCCTCGAGCAGCGGATCGAGCGCGCGAGCATCTCCCAGCAGGCCCAGCGCCACCGCCGCCTGCGGCCGCAGCGCCTCCCGGCCACCGCGCAGAACCTCCAGCAGCGCATCGACAGCGCGCGCATCGCCGAGGCCGCCCAGCGCCTCGGCCGCCGCCTGGGCGACCGGGATCCGCTCGCTGCGCAGCGCCTTCATCAGCGAGTCGAAGATCGCCGGCGACTGCTGTCTCCCCAGTAGCCGCGCCGCCGCGGCCGCGATGCGCGCGTCGTCGTGATCGAGCGCCTTGACCAGCGTGCCGACGGCTCTCTGCCCGCCCAGCCCGCGCGCCGCGCATTCGCGCACGCGCGCGTCCTCGTCGAGCAGCAGCGGAAGGAAGATCGCCGGATCGGGCTTCTCCTCGCGTGAGACGAGGATTTTCGCCGCGGCCGCGCGCACGTCGGCATCCTCGTGCGACAGGAACGGGATCACCGCCGGGAACGCCCTCTCGCCCGCGCCCCACAGCGCCGTCTCCGCCGCCTGCCGCATCCGCCCGTCGGGATCGGTCAGCAGCGGCGCCAACTCCTCCACCGCGATGTCGTCCATGTTGAGCAGGTAGTTGACGTAGACCGAGGAGTACAGTTCAGGCCCGGCATCGCGCCGCACCAGGTCGAGCAGCGCGCGCGTCGCCGCGCGACCTCCCGCCTCGTTGAGCGCCTGCGCGGCCGCGCGCACCACTCCGTCGCGCGGGTCGTGCAGCGCCTGCGCCAGCGCCGCGACCGCCGCGTCACTGCCGATCTCGCCCAGCGCGCGCGCCGCTCCGTCCGCCACCTGCTCATCGGCGTCCCGTAGCAGCGGCGCCAACACAGCCGGCGCGCGCGGGTCCTGCATCCGCCCGAGCGAACGCGCCGCCTGCCGCCGCACCTCCGGGTCGGCGTCCGACAGCAGCTTCACGACCTGGTCATACGTCTCGGCCTGCTCGGGTGAGCCCAACCCCGCGACGGCCGCGCTCCGCACCTCCGCCTCGGGGTCCGAGAGCGCCGCCACCAGCGCCTGGGTCGCCTGGGGGCTCTGCTCCATCCCCCCCAGCGCCCTCATGGCCCACTTGCGCAACGCCGCGTCGTCGCCGCGAGCCATCTCGAGCAGAGGCTCGAGCGCGTGTTCGGGGATCACGCTCAGGACGCGTGCCGCGTACCGGGCGATCTCCTCGTCACTCGAGCGTAGCGCCGCCAGCAGCTTCTCGACCGCGGAGGGAGTGCCGATCCTGGCCAGAGCCGCGACCGCCGCGCGCCGCACCAGGATCTCCTCGTGCAGCAGCGCGCGGCCCAGGCCCTTGACCGCCCGCGGGTCACCGATGCGCCCCAACGCGTCGGCACAGGCCGCCGCGGTCACGTCATCCTCACCGCGCAAACCGGCCAGCAGCGGTCGCAGCGCACTCGGGTCGGTCGTCTGCTTGATTTGGGCAAGCGCCTCGGCCTGGCGCTCACCGCCGCGGTCGCGCGCCTGCTGGATGAGCATGCGCACCACGATGGCCTCGGGCGAGGGGTAGTAGATGGTCCCGCCGACCACGAGCACGATCCCCGCGATGGCCAGCGCCGCCAGCGCGACCTGGCGGGCCATGCCGCCCGCGGCGAGGCCGACCCCGGCCGCCATCCCGGCCAACCCTCCCGCCAGCGGTAGCGCGACCAGGCACACCAGCATCGGCACGCCCGAGTAGCCGAGCATCGCCTCGAGGATCGAGCCCGCCGCCATCCCCAGCACCGCGAGCAGGTAGGGGGTGCTCCCGGCCTCGTGCTTGACGCCCACGTCCAGCGCGGCCATCGCCACCGTCGCCCCGATGATCGCCGTCAGGAGCGTCAGCCCGACGACGACCGGCGCCTCGACCCAGCCGCCGCCGGAGCCGCTCGCGGGCAGCAGGCGCGTCGCGGCGAAGGCGCCGGCCGCACCGGCGCCACCGATGACCGCCGCCACGATGCGCACGGTCCTTCGATCGCGTGGAGTCCGGCCCTGGGCGAGGCGCGCGAGCCACGGCTCGAGGCCGACCGCCGCCGCGCCCGCGGCGGGCGCGGTGAGTGCGCAGATGAGCGCCCAGAACACGCGCCAGTCGATGGCGTCGTGGAAGATGCGCAGGATAACGCGCCATGCGAAGCCCAGCGAGTGCACCACGAGCATCAGCACGATGCCGGCGAGGAGGCCCGCGACCACGCCGCCGGCGGCCGCCATGCCGTCGAGGCGCCGCCGCAGTGCGAGCAGCCAGACGACCACGACGCCCGCGCCCGGCGCGACGAACCACGCCCAGGGCGTGACGCCCGGGAGCCTGACCGTCCACAGCTCGATGCGCAGTTCGCCGGCGAAGCTGGTGAGCGCGCCCAGCACCAGGCCGACGCCGGCCGCCACCCACAACGCGCGCGGCAGGCGCGTGGGCGCGACGAGCGGGATTGCCGCCGCCGGCTCGGGCGGCGCCTCGGGCTCAGCGGACACTGCTTCGGCGGCGCCTGCGCTCTCATCGGGCGGGGCTTCCTCGGGCGGCCGGACCTTCTCCGGCACCGCGCCGGGCACCGGCAGCAGGCGTCCGCACGAGCAGGGGATCTCGGTCACGCCACTGTCGGGCGAGACGTGATACGCTCGCCCGCACGCGTCACAGACGATGACCACGGCCATGGCGTCCGCTCCTCCCCGAACTGCTGAATGCCGACCGAAATGACCGGCGGGGAACGCTGCAGTACTTTGCCGTGCGAGGCGCGGCCACCTGCCGGGCCTCGTCTGCCAGACGTCGATTCCTTCGCACCCCGGAGCATCGCAGATCGGCGAGTCTACCCGTACACCAACGCGATGATCGGGGAGATCCAGGCGCTGCGCGATCGGGAGGAGGCGCTGCAGGCAGAATCCTGCCCGGGCCTGCTATCGCTCAAGCAGGCCGCAGAGGCTCTGGGCATTAGGACACGGGAGCTGTTCGACTTGCGCAGGGAGGGCCTGATCGTACAGGTCAAGGAGGGCCACCGCGTCTTCATCCCGGAGGGCGAGGTCGAGCGCATCCTGGCGGAATCCGGGAGACTGAGGCCACCGATCAGACGCCTTCGCGCAAGACGGCAGCCGAGGCCGTCATCGCGATTCCCGCCAGTCCTCCCGACAGACGTGTGCACGCGTCACCGAACCTGGTCGGGTCGCCCGCGAGGTCAATCCCCAGACTGTGCACGCGGATGAGGCGGCCGTCAAGATCGATCTCGATGGTCTCGCGGGAGGTCGGTTCGGCGTAGATGAGGATCGCGTCGCTCACGCCGTAGCCGATGCAGTAGGCCAGCATCTGGTGGACGTCCGCGTGGCGCGCGGCGGTGGCCGCCTGCTCGTCCTCGGCGTCCCAGCCGGTCTCCTTGTACTTGGCGTCGGCGATGCACAGGTCGCGGCTATCCTCGCCGATCACCATGTCGGGGCGCAGCACCACGCTGCGGGCGCGGTCGAGGTGCCGATGCTCCCCCTGCCAGCGCACGGTCAGGCCCTGTGGCGTCAGGCGCTCGCCGAGCATGCGCTGCAGGAAGCGCTCGAAGACGCCGGGCATGCGCAGCAGCAGCGGCAGCATCTCACGCTCGCCGAAGCGATGGGTCAC
>JALGUI010000386.1 GCA_029820915.1 Candidatus Zipacnadia bacterium
CCTGCCGTTGCCGTCATCCTGTCCCGCCCGAAGGGCGGGCATCCTGTAGCCGGCGAAGCCGGCGTATCCTGTTGAACTGTCGTTGTCGTCAGTCGTTGTACCTCGGCAGGATGATCCGCGACGGCCAGGCCGCCGAGTGGTGCACCGTCTGGTCGGCCGGCTGCATCTCCATCTCCGCCAGGTCGTCGCCGCCCGTGTTGTGGTTGCGGTCGTGGTTGGGGAAGTCCGCCGAGCAGATCTCCAGCCGGATGCGGTGGCCCTTCTGGAAGCGGCACGCCGTCGCGCCGAGCTCGATGCGGTACTCCACTGCCTCGCCCGGCTCGATCAGCTCCTCCTGCTCCCACGAGTTGCGGTGCCGCGCGCGCACCATCCCGTAGCATATCTCCAGCGCGATTCCCTCCGGGTCCTCGTCCACGAGCCGCGCGAAGAAGTCCGTGTCGGGCGCCGAGGACGAGGCGTAGAGCACCACCTGCGGATGGCCGGCGATCTCGACCTCCTCGGTCAGCGGCTCGGTGCAGTAGTAGAGGATGTCATCGCGATACTCGAGCTTGCGGCGGTCGCTGGGCAGCGTGAAGAGCCCGACCGTCCACAGCGTGGGCGTGGGGTCGCGCGGGTCGAAGGTGTACGCGTCCCCCGGCTCATCGCACGGCAGCTCCCGCGACAGCGACCCGCACGCGCTCACCGGGTTGGCCTGCCCGTCAGAGTGCAGGAAGTACTCGGCCGGCTCGGCGCCCGGCGGCGGCCAGGTCTCGGCGGACTTCCACTGCCCCGAGCCCATTACCAGGTAGCGTAGCGGCGGCTCGCGGTCCACGCCGTTGTCGAGGCCCTTGAGCCAGTGGTCGAACCAGCGAATGATGATGTCGGTGATGTCGAACTGCGCGGCGGGGCCGAAGTCGATGTCGCCGAACTTGCGGGTGCCGAAGCCCCCGTGGTTGTAGGGCCCCAGGATCAGCTTGCTCTGCTCGCGCGCGAGGGCCGTCGCCGCGTTCGCCTGCATGCCCGGCAGGTGGTCGATCGACCCGTTGCAGTGGTCAAAGTAGCCGGAGAAGTCGAGGTTCGGCACGGTGATGGTCGCGTGCTTCTCGGCGAAGCGCCAGCGGGGCCGCGCGGGGTCGGCCAGCCAATTGCGCGCGTAGGTCGCCAGCGGCTCGGGCATGTGGCGCGGCAGGTCCTGGTAGGGCAGCAGGCCCAGCCACAGGCTCAGCTCGGTCTCCTCGAAGATGGTGCGCGCCTCGGCGACGGTGTGCGGCGGCGACATGCCGGCGCGCCTGCGCAGGTCGGGGGCCATGGTGGTCAGCCACCACTTGATGCGCCGGCCGGGGCGGAACGAGCCCCACCAGTCCACGCCGGTCAGCTCGGTCGGGATGGTGTAGGCGACCATGGCCTTGAGCGACGGCGGCGCCAGCGCCGCGGCCTCCCACTGCATCCAGCCGCCGTAGGACGCGCCGAAGGTCCCGACCTTGCCGTCACACCAGGGCTGCTCGGCGAGCCACTCGATGGTGTCGTAGCCATCGCGGCCGTCGGGCGTCTCGTCCTCGCTGAACAGGACGAACTCGCCGTCGGAGGCGTAACGGCCGCGGGTGTCCTGGACCATGACGGCGTAGCCCGCGCGCACGTAGCGCTCGTGGCCGGCGGCGGCCTTGCCGTAGGGCGTGCGCACCAGCAGCGCGGGGAAGCTGCCGGGCGCGTCAGGCCGCCAGAGGTTCCCGCGCAGGATCACGCCATCGCGCATCGGCACCTCGACCTCAAGCTCCTCGATGATGCCCATGAATCCGCTCGCTACGCTCGTGGCTTCTTGGGAGTTCGCTCCGCGAACTCCACTGTGGTCGCTCTCGGACATGTGGTTGGCCTCCCGCAGTGGCTTGCCGTGTCGTTCGGAGGGGCGGGACTATCCCGCCCGGGGGCGGGACCCGGCCGTTGTCGTTCGCCGTGTGCCGTCGCCGTCGTCGTGCTGTAGGGCGGGGACCTGTGCCCCGCCTGCCGTGTGCCGCCAACGCCCTCGTTGGCGGACTGCCGTTGTCGTCTGGAGAGACCTGCCCCCGCGCTGGCTTGTGTCGTTGTCGTACGGAGGGGCGCGCTTCCTTGCGCGCCCGCCATCGGCCGTTGCCGTTGTGGTTGCCGTGTGCCGCCAACGCCCTCGTTGGCGGATTGGCGTTGTCGTCTGGAGAGGCCCGACCCCGCTCGGGCCTGTGTCGTTGTCGTACGGAGGGGCGCGCTTCCTTGCGCGCCCGCCGTAGGCCGTTGCCGTTGTGGCCCCGGCGCCCTCGCCGGGGCCGGCGCGAAGCGCCGCTGTCATCGCCGTTCGCCGCCGCTCGCGCGTGTCCCTCCAGGTCAAACCGCGCGGAGGAGTCCGTGAAGGCTTGGCCGGACCGACAGGTGGGCGATAGGCGGCGCACACAGGGAGCACCTTCCATGCGCGGTGGTGACGACGACCGGTGGGACGCAACGCCAGACCGCTTCGAGGAAATGGTCGCCGACATCGAACGAGTGCTCGGCCCGGAAGCGGTAGTGAAGCGCGACGTGGCGCTCACAGACCGGATAGGAGGGCAACGGCCGGGCGGCGTGGGAACGCCGCCCCTCCTCGTGGCAACGGCTGACAGCAAACGCCACAGGCCGGAACGGGGTCCGGCCTCTCCATACAACACACGGCAACGCCAACGGCGTCCGCCAACGAGGGCGTTGGCGGCACACGGCTAACGGCCACGGTACAGGCCGGAACGGGGTCCGGCCTCTCCATACGACATGCGGCGACGGCAACGGCGTCCGCCAACGAGGGCGTTGGCGGCACACGGCCAACGGCCACGCCACAGGCCGGAACGGGGTCCGGCCTCTCCAGACGGCAACGACGGCGGCCGGGAAAGCGCGCTACTCCCCCGCGATCCCCCGGATCACGCGCAGTTCGTTGGTGCCGCACAGGTAGACGTCATCGCCCGCGAAGGCCACGCGTCCCGGCGGCGAGACCCGGCCCAGCACCTCCACGCGCACGTCCTCCGGGTGGATGCGCACCAGCACGTCGCCCACGTACGCCCACACGTTCCCGTCCGGGCCCACGCGGTACTCGTTCGCGCCGTGGCGGTTGGTTGAAGTGTCGAGCCGGAAGCTGCCCGGTACCGGCTTGCGCAGCAGCACCTCGCCCGTCGCCACGTCCACGCCGTAGAGCAGCCACTGGCCCTCCGTCGCCGGGTCGGCGCAGGCGCCCAGGATCAGCCCCGGCAGCGCCTCGACGATGCCGCCGATGTCCCGCTGGCCCGGCACCGGCTCGACCTCGCGCACGATCTCGGCGGTCGCCGCGTCGATGACGAACAGCTTCCCCTGCTCGGGCGTGAACTCCGGGTTCAGGTCATCGCGCACGGCCTTCGACGAGGCGACGATCAGCGTGCCCTCGCTGGCCGCGGCACGGCCTTCGACGAGGCGACGATCAGCGTGCCCTCGCTGGCCGCGGTCAGCCACTCTATCTGGTAGGCGCTGAAGGGCTCCCACAGGCCGCCGCCGTCCTCGGCCGCCGGGTCCCACCACGCCAGCCCGCCGCCGTGGCCGTTGCGCACGAGCTTGCCGCCGAAGTAGACGCGCCCCGACGCGGCGGTCGCGCCACCGTACATCTTGTGCGTGCGCGCCCACTGGTTCATGCGCACCAGCAGCCGCGGGTTGCTCGCCCGGTCGGTCT
>JALGUI010000387.1 GCA_029820915.1 Candidatus Zipacnadia bacterium
CCGAGGAGATCGGCGCAAGCCTGGCTCGCGGCCTGCGCTGGCCGGCGGCGATGCTCGGGGCGCTCATCGGGGGCACCATCGCGCTCATGGTGGCGGGGCAGCCGTTCCTCGACACGATGTCCGGGAGCGGGCCGCGCAACGTCGCGTTCACCATCGTCTCGCTGGTCATCGGCCCGGCGTTGCTGGCGCCGGTGGTCGCGCTGCTGTGGCGGCTGGCCTTCGAAGTCGTCGAGCTGGGCTCATGGAGTTTCGTCTCGTCGGTGCGCGCGCTGGGCCGCACGTGGCTGCCGGTGGCGCTGGCGCTGTTCGTGGCGAAGGCGCTGCTGCCGGCGGCGGTCTGTGCGCGCGCTGGGCCGCACGTGGCTGCCGGTGGCGCTGGCGCTGTTCGTGGCGAAGGCGCTGCTGCCGGCGGCGGTCTTCGTCCGGCCGGGGCGCTACGGGAGCGTGCCCGGGATCGCCTACATGCTGGTCGGCGTGCTGCTGGCCTTTGTGCCCTGGGCGATCGTGGATCGGCAGGCCGGGCTGATCGATGCGCTGCGCGCGAGCTGGCGGCTGTTCCGGGCGCGCTGGTTCGAAGTCATCGCCTTCGCGCTGCGCTTCACGCTGCTGTTCGCGCTGCTGGGCGCCCTGGTGGCGCTCATCGAGCCGGCCGCGTCGATGCGCTGGCAGGTGTGGTACGGGCCACTGCTGAGCGTAGTGCGCAACGCGCTGGTGCTGCTGCAGCTCATGACCATCGCGGGCCTCTACGTGCATCTCCGCGACGAGCAGGCGGAGCAAGGGCCGCAAGCGGTCTGATCGGGCCTTGAGCCGTGCGACGCCTGGACGCCGTGCGCCGGCGGACCTCCCGCGTGTGTCGCGCCATATCCCCGACACCCCTTGACTCACGATGACCTGCTGGTTAGACTTAGGCGCACCTAAGTTAGGTATGCCTAACTCTGCTCCGAGGGCCACCGCAGCGACGGAGGGCTCTACAAGGAGGTGACGGGGCCGGTCAGACACACCGTCGCCGCACCGAAGCGGCGGCTGTGATCACAGACCGTGCGCAGAGAAGGGGCCCGCAGCGCGCTGACACGCGCCGCGGGCCGGAGACGTGGCGAGTGCCACGTGTCTCAGGGCAAGTCTACCACGTCTCCCCTGCGCCAACAAGCAGGAGGGACGATTATGTTCACCCCACGACGTGGGTTCACGCTCATTGAGTTGCTGGTGGTGATCGCGATCATCGCGATCCTGGCAGCCATCCTCTTCCCGGTCTTCGCACAGGCCCGCGAGAAGGCCCGACAGTCCTCGTGTCTGAGCAACCTCAAGCAGATCGGCCTCGCCGTGCACATGTATGCACAGGACTATGACGAGTGCATGCCCCACATCAAGATCCTGTTCGCGGGTCGCGCCGATCCGACCGAGGAGTCCGCGGACGATCCTCAGTCCGGTCGCGTCGTTCTCAATCCATACGTGAGGAACGAGCAGATCTTCGTGTGCCCGTCGCACAGGGCGGGGCTACCCTCCACGAGTTCCCGTTACGCGATGACCTACGTGTTCTACGGGTACGACTTGATGGAGAAGTGCTTCGGCTGGCCGCCGGGCTGGGCGCCGCCGGGATACTCCCAGGACATGTGGGAGGTCTTCGACGGGCAGATGATCGACACGGCCGCCGCTCACAGCGGCGGCGCCTCGGGCGACGTCGCCTGCAAGGTCATGGTACGCGACTCGGTGCTGGTCGGCGGCGCGACGGTTACGTGGCCGCATCAGGAGGCGCTGAACTACCTGTATGTGGATGGCCACGCGAAGGTCAAGCGCCCATCCGGTCACAGCGGGTTCCTGGCCTACGGGTTCTGACGATGTCCCACGTCCCGGGGCGGCGCTAGCTCTCCGGCTGTCCTACCGATGGCCGGCGCTCACCTCACGGCGCGAGCAACTCATGCGCTTCCCCGGGACGACATGCCTCGATGACAGCTCAACCCAAGAGGGAGGACGCGAAGATGAAGCTCAACGGTCTGTTGCGTCGTTACACACTCGGCATCGTTGCACTACTGGTCCTGTCCGCGCTGGCGGCGGGCGCGCAGGAGGCGGGACCGCCGATCGGGGTGGTCATCGCCGCGCACGGCGCGCCCATGGAGCAGTGGAACATGCTCCCCAGGCAGTTCGCGGACGAGGTTGATCGGCAGATGCACGACCAGGGTCTCAACATGACGGCCCGTATCGGCTTCCTTGAGTTCGCCCGGCCATCCATCGCCGATGCGGTGGCCGACCTACGCAGGGATGGCATCGAGCGCATCGTGGTCGTCCCGATATTCGTCACCGCCAGCGAGCACACCGTGTTTGACCTGCCCTGCGTGCTGGGCACCGCGTACCACCCGGAGACGATGGCGGTGCTGGCAGAGGAGGGTGCGGAGCTGGTGCCCGCGGGGACACCGCTGATCCTGGGCCCGCCCCTGTGCTGCAGCGGCCTGTTGCCGAACATTATGCTGGAGCGCGCCAGGGAGCTGAGCGAGGATCCGGCCACCGAATCGGTGCTGGTTTTCGCTCACGGAGCCCCCAACTTCGCGCCGATCTGGCATATGCACCTGCAGCAGATCACGAAGGCCCTGCTCGACGAAGGCGGATTCGCCGCCGCCAACTACGCCTTCGTGGGAGTGGGGCACGGCGCAAACGAGGAGGGCCTCATGGCCCTCCACGAGGCGGCGCAGAAGGCGGACCGTCTGGTAGTCCTCGGCCTGTACGTGGCGATGGGCGCGGACGCGATGGTGAGCATGTGGGGTGCGGACCTGCCGGACGGAGCGGATGTGGTGGCCATCGCCGACAGAGGGCTCCTGCCCCATCCGGAGCTTAACGCCTGGGTCATCCGCATCGCTGCGGAGATGGCCGGGCGCTACGACATGGCCGCAGACTAGGCCTCAGGCCCGGTCCGACGACATGCACGATCCCCGCTGAACTCACGGGCGTAACGGGCCCGGACCGAGGCAATCGTTCCGGGCCCGTTGATTCCGGCAGGCATCCGGCTTGTCCGTGCCGAAGTCTCCGTCGGGGGGGAGGCCATCACATCTCCGAGAGGGAGTTGAGGGGCATGGAATACGTAGTCTTCGGCAACACTGGACTGAAGGTCTCCAGGTTCTGCCTGGGCGCGATGAACTTCCCGCTGCAGTGTGACTTCGAGACCACCGTCGCCACCTTCCAGGATGCCTTCGACGCGGGCGTCAACTTCATCGACAACGCCGACGCCTATGGCCGCGGCGAGTCCGAGGAGATCATGGGCCGGGCGATCAAGCAGACCTCGGTCGAACGCACCAACCTGGTCATCGCCACCAAGTGCTGGGTGAAGATGTTCGACCGGCAGGGCGGCGGTGGCGGCGAGGGCGGGGGGTGCTCGCGCCGGCACATCATCCAGGCCTGCGAGGACTCGCTGCGCCGGCTCGACACCGATTACATCGACCTCTACCAGCTCCACCACCCCGACCCGATCACGCCGGTCGAGGAGGTGCTGGAGGCGCTGGACACGCTCATCAAGCAGGGCAAGATCCGCTACGCCGGCGTGGCCAACCACTACGCCTGGCAGATGGCGGAGATGCTGGGCAAGGCCGCGCTGCGCAATCTGCAGCCCATCGTCTCGGCGCAGGTGCGCTACAACATCATGGACCGTGTGATCGAGAACGAGACCATCCCGTTCTGCCGCAAGTTCAACGTGGCGATTATG
>JALGUI010000388.1 GCA_029820915.1 Candidatus Zipacnadia bacterium
CACCAGCATCGGGCTCGCGCCGCCCCACGCGCGCCGGAATCAGCAGCCACCCGGCGGGCCGGTCGCCGGCCCAGGACAGGCTCGCGGCCAGTAGCGGCCCCGCGTCGGGCGGCGCCGGCCTCTCGCCCGAACGCAGGCGCCGCGCCTCGCCGCCCGCGGGCACATCGAGCGCCCGGGCGATTCCGCCCAGCGCCCCGCGCGCCCACAGGTCCAGCACCGCGAGGTCCACCGCGCTCAGCGCGGGTGAGGGCCCGGTGGGCGGCGACCCGCCCAGGCTCAGGCAGACGACCGCCACCGCCGGCTCGGGCTCGACCGCCAGCGCGAGTGGCGCGTCGTGCGCGACGTAGGCGATCGCCGCGTCGCCCGGCGATGGGCCCTCGGCCGCCTGGTCGAGGGAGGTCAGGCGTAGCCCGAGCTCGGTGGCCCAGCGCCAGCCATCGACCGCGCCGGTCAGGCGGGACCGGAGGCCCGCGCGCTCCGCCGCGCTCAGCTCATCGAGCCCGGGGGGCCGGAACGGCTCGACCGGCCTGTCGGCATCCAGCAGCACCGCTTCAGCCCTCCCCGGTCATCGCGCGCAGGCGGCCCCGGTCGTCAAGTTCGCCCTGCGCGGCCGCCTGCTGTCGCTCCCGCACTTCCAGCTCCCGGCCATCGACGAGCTTCTGGACGGCCAGGCGCTCCTGGCCGAGCTGCGTCAGCTCGGCGAGCGCCTCGTCGAGGGCCTGCTGCGCGACGCGCACCGCCTCGCCCTCGGCCTCGACCCGCGCGCGCAGGCGGTCGGCGTAGCGGTGGGCGGCGGCGAGGCTCGCGGCCCTCTCGACCGGACGCTCCGGGCCACGATCGGCGTGCGCCGCGAGGTCGCGGCGAGCCGCGTCCAGCCGCTCCTGGGCGGCACGCCGCACCCCGCGCGCCGCGCGCGCGCGCTCGTACGCCGTCCGCTCGCACGCCTGCCGATAGTCGAGGATGCGCCGCAGTCGCTCCAGGCTGCCCCATTTGCCGCTAATCGCCCATCAACTCCCGGCTGACCATCAGGTCCGCAAGGCGCCGCAGGCACTCCTCAGGGGTGGTGCGGTCGTCCGGCTCCTGGCGGAGGAACTCGCGCATCGGCCCCAGCAGCGCCAGCGCGTCGTCCACGGCCGGGTTCGACCCGCGCTCGTAGGCGCCGATGCTGATGAGGTCGCGCGCATCCTCCCAGGCCGCGAGCAGGTCGCGGAAGCGCGTCGCCCGCTCGTAGTGGTCCGGGTCGGTCACCTGGCGCATGAGTCGCGACACGCTCTGCGTCACCGCGACGGCCGGGTAGTGGTTGCGGTTGGCCAGCTCGCGCGACAGCACGATGTGCCCGTCGAGGGTCGCCCGCACTGCGTCGGCCACCGGCTCCATCATGTCGTCTGCCTCGACCAGCACGGTGTACAGTCCGGTGATCGTGCCGCGCTCGCCGGGGCCGGCGCGTTCGAGCAGCTCGGGCAGCATGGTGAACACCGAGGGCGGATGGCCCCGCGTGGTGGGCATCTCGCCCGAGGCGAGGCCGACCTCGCGCTGGGCCCGGGCCAGCCGCGTGATCGAGTCCATGAGCAGCAGCACGTCCATCCCCTGGTCGCGGAAGTACTCCGCGATGGTCGTGGCCGTCAGCCCGGCCTTGAGCCGTGAGAGCGGCGGCTGGTCGGAGGTGGCGACGACGACGACGGAGTTGGCGAGGCCGTCGCCGAGGTACTCCTCGACGAAGTGCAGCACCTCGCGGCCGCGCTCGCCCACCAGGGCGATGACGCTTACGTGGGCGGAGGTGTTGCGCGCCATCATCCCCAGGAGGATGCTCTTGCCGACGCCCGCGCCGGAGAAGATGCCGACACGCTGGCCCTTGCCGCAGGTGAGCAGGGCGTCAACCGAGCGCACGCCGACCCACAGCGGCTCGTTGACCCGCATCCTGCGCATCGGGGCCGGCGCGTCCGCGCGCACCGGGCGCCGCTCCTCGGCCCGGATCGGGCCGCGGTCGTCCAGGGGCCTGCCGACGGCATCGACCACGCGCCCGAGCAGCTCGGACCCGACGGGCACGCGCAGGTCGGTGTCGAGCGCGGTGACGCGCGCGCCGGCCTCGATGTCCTCGGCCCGACCAATGGGGAGCAGCAGCACCTGGTCGTCGCGGAAGCCGGCGACCTCGGCGACGATCGGCCGCCGGTCGGCGCCCCGCGAGATAGCGCACAGCTCGCCGATGCGGCAGATCGGGCCGCGCGACCGCACCGAGAGTCCGACGACCTCGGTCACCGTGCCGCGGCGCTTGAGCAGCGGGGCGGCGCGCGCCGCCTCGACCAGACGCTCGACCCACTCGGGCTGGGCCGTCCCCGACGTCACTCGCGCGCGCCCCCTCTGTCCAGCTCCTGTAGCAGCCGCGCCTGCATCTCCTCGAACTGCGTGCGCAGTCGCGCGTCAACGATGCCGCGATCGCTCTCCACGACACAGCCGCCGGGCTCGATGGCGCCGTCGGGCAGGATGTCGATGGCCTCGGCCTGGTCGGGCGCCGTGACGATCTCGCTGATGGTGGACCGGAGCAGTTGGGCGTCGAGGGGGTGAACGCGCACCGTGATCTCCGACGCGGACATCATCTGCTCCAGCGCCGACTCCACGGTGCGCGTGACCAGGCCCGGGTCGGCGCTCAGCTCGCGCCGCACGATCCGCCGCGCCACCTCGACCGCGATGCGCACCACGTACGGCTGCAGCTCGACCAGCAGCTCGCGGCGCTGCTGGGCGAAGCCGCTGAGCATGGCCTGCACCAGCCGCCGCATGCGCTCGGCCTGCTCGGAGCCGAGGGCGGGCTCGGCGGGCTGCTCGACGGTGACGTCCGGTCGATCGGGCTCAGATGACTCCTGGGCCCCGAGGCCATGCACGTGCAGGCCCGCGTGCGCCATCTCCTCGCGCTTGATGACCCTGGCGCGGCCGCGCTCGCTCACCGTGTCACCAGCTTCGCGCGCAGAGCCTGCCCCACCGCCGCCACGATCTCCGGGTCGGGCTCGCCCCGGTCGGAGGCGGGCCGCGGGGGCACGCCCAGGACCTCGCGCACGCGCCGGGCCTGGTCCTCGCCCAGGCAGTCGGCCACGAGCGCCGGCAGCTCCGGCCGCTCGCCCGCCAGCGCGCGACGCAGTTCGTTGTCGGGGAGGCGCTCAAGAAAGGCGAACGGGCCGGGCTCGACCGGCGGCGCCTCGGGCGTCCGGGGGCGCCGACGCGCCATCACCAGCACCACGGCAACCACCAGCCCGGCGCCGACCAGGCCCGCGACGAGCAACGGCCACAGGTGCGGGCCTGATGGCGCGCGCCGCCGCTCGGCCGCCGCCGCGGCGCCGGCGGGCACTGCCGAGGTGGGGGCGCGCG
>JALGUI010000389.1 GCA_029820915.1 Candidatus Zipacnadia bacterium
CGGCGACAGTGCGAGCCACCGGCGAGCAGGCCGAGATCGCCACCGAGTTGCGCGGGCGGCTGGAGTACGATGGGCTGCTGCGCTACCAGATCACCCTCAACCCCGCCGAGGCGGTCCAGATCGAGGGCCTGACGCTCACCATCCCGCTGCACACGCGGCTGAGCACGCTGCTCAACTTCACGCCGCTGGAGCGCGACAACCCGCCGGTGTACGAGGGCGAAGGCTCGTTCGCACACGGGCTACCCGACGGCGACGGCACGGTGTGGGCCGCGGGCTTCGTGCCCTTCGTGTGGATCGGCGACGAGGACGTCGGGCTGTCGTGGATGATGGAGGACGACCGCGCCTTTGAGGTGGCTGAGGGCGCGCCGGCGGTCGAGATCGTGCGCGAGGGCGAGCGGACCGACCTGCTCATCACCTTCAACCGTGCGCCCCGCACGCTGACCGAGCCGCTGACCATCGACTTCGCGCTGCAGCCGACGCCGGTGCGGCCGCTGCCGGAGGACTGGCGCTCATGGCGCTGGATCAGCGAGCGCTGGGACACCGTCGGCGGCGAGGAGCGGCACCCGGACCACCGCTGGCACAACATCTCATGCTACTGGTGGACGATGTGGGGGGACATCATCGGCTGGCCGGTGGCGCGCGAGCACAACGCCGTCGCGGAGTACGCCCGGTACCTGCGCGGTAAGGACGACCTGCTGGTGCCCTACATGCAGTCGGGATCACTGCCCACGCGCGTACCGGAGGGCAGGCGGTACGCCGACGAGTGGTGCGCGCTGCCGCGCATCACCGCCGACCAGATGGTCAAGTGCTGCCCGCGCTCGGACTTCGCGGAGTTCGTCCTCTGGGTCTGCGAGCACCAGCTCACGCATCTGGGCGTGCCCGGCGTCTACATCGACTTGGTGGGCCTGCGCCCATGCACGAACGAGGCGCACGGCTGTGGCTACGAGCGCGACGGAGAGCGGCGGCCGAGCGTCCCGATCTTCGCCGCGCGGCGCATGTACCAGCGCCTGCGCGGGCTGTTCGTGCAGCACGGGATCGAGCCGCTGATCGTCACCTCATCGCGATGGAAATGGCCGCACTACTTCTACGCCGACTCGGCGTGCTCGGGCGAGCAGTTCTACCACCCGATTAACACCGACAAGCTCCCCTACCACGAGATCGTGTCCCTCGACCACTGGCGCGCCGAGTTCCTGTCGCCGCAGCTCGGCGTGGTGTCGGTGTTCCTGCCCGCGTGGCGCGACGCGGCGGTCTACGGCCGGCCGGACGAGACGCAGCAGATGCTGGCGCTGACCTTGCAGCACGAGGTTGAGGTGTGGCCGATCTGGTGCAACGGGGGCGAGGTCGCCGCGACCTGGACCGCCAAGGAGCGCTTCGGCATGACGCCCGAGGTGCGCTTCCACCCGTACTGGCGCGAGCAGACGCTCGTAACCACCGATGCCCCTGATACGCTGATCGGCGTCTACACCAGGCCGGGCGTCGCGCTGACCATCGTGACGAACATGGCCGCCGACGACCGGGAGATCGAGATCGCCGCCGACCTGGCGGCGCTGGACCTGGGCGACGAGCCCCTGGCGCTCGACGCCGTCACGGCGGACGAGCTTGCCATCAGCGACGGCCGCCTGCGCCTGCCTGTGGGCGCGCACAACTTCCGCATGGTGCTCGTGCGGCGACGGTAGCCGGCGATGACCGAGTCGGACGCCCTTGCCCGCCCGCGCCCCGCGCTACGCACGGCGGCTTGAGCTTCGCCTCGTTGCGCACACATATTCTTAAGCGAATCTTGACGAAACAAATGGGCGGTCCTGTGGGTATACTGCAGTGACTGTCCCTGGCGACACCAGGCAGCCGTTATATCGTGTTGTACGTGTACTCGTATCGACGCCCGGATACCTCGACATGAGGGGGTAGGACGAATGCTGCGAGGCATGGCACGGTTGGTCACGGGTGCAGACCTGATCGGCGCGGCGCTTGCCGTGATGCTCGGCGTCGGCATTGGGGTAACGGTGACCGCCCTGATGGACCCCGGTAGCACCAGGATCTATGTCTCCTGCATCATCGGCGTGGCGACGTTCGGGGTGCTACTCCACAGGTGGCTCAGCGTCTTCCAGCGCTACAGGAAGCTCCGGGACGGCAGGTGCCCCAACCCGATGTGCAACGGCGTAGTGCAGCGCAGCGAGCTCGCGGGCGCGGGCAAGGTGGTGTGCCCCACCTGCAAGAAGACCTGGCCGGAGCTGGCGCGCATGCAGTTCCGGGTGACCTCACGCACCTGAGTCCGGCAGGCGCGCGTGGCGCGACGTGTGAGGCCGCTCTCCCCCGGTCGCGTCCGCGTGGGGGCCTATAGCCACCGCTCGAGGAAGCGCAGGCCTGTATCGACGCGGATCTCGTGCCCGCCCTCGTGCAGATCGAGTTCGATGCGGTCGGCGATCCCCAGCCTCTCGTAGTGCTCGCGTGAAGCCGCGAACTCCTCGAGCACCCACGGCCACCACGAGATGCCGTCGCCCTTCCCCGTCTGTGACATGACCGGGCGCGGGCAGATCAGCGAGAGCAGGTCCGAGTCGGTGAACTCGCGCAGCCAGCCCGGGATGAAGATGTGCTCCTCCTTCACCGACAGGAAGCACGAGTGCCGCGGGTCATCGACGATCATCTTGCGCAGGCGGTGGTTGAACCACGCGCAGATGATCCCGGCCTTGATGCGCGGCTCGATCGGCATCGTGAACATGGTATAGGCCCCGCCGAGACTGATGCCCCACATGCCCAGGCGCGTCGTGTCGAACTCCGCCCGCGTCTCGGCGTAGTCGATCAGCCGGCCGATCTTGGCGATCTCCAGCCCCCACAGCGTATTGCCCAGCATCGTGCACATGCGGGTGTAGCGCCCCCGCGGGTCGCCCATCGTGACGTTCATGGGAGCGATGACCGCGTAGCCCGCCTCGAGGCAGCGCTGGGCGTAGGCGTGGTAGATGCGACCCCCGTCATCGAAGCCGAAGGTCTTCTCCGGGGAGCTGGAGATGCCGTGCTGGCAGATGACCACCGGGAAGGGCCCATCGCCGACCTTCGGGACGGCGAAGACGCCGCGCGCGCGCAGATTCCCGTAGAGGCCGAGCGTCACCCACTCGGCGCGGAAGTGCTCGTTCTCGGCGAAGGGCTCGACCGCCGGCGCCATGTCCTGGTCCGGCGGGCCGAAGTCGCCCATGGCGTCGAGCCAGCGCCGCCGGTTGTCCTCGACCGAGCTCAGGTACGCGTCCTCGGATGAGTAGTCGCGGTTCCAGTACTGCTCCTGGCGCGGCTCGTAGTCGAGCGAGAGCGCGCGCAGGAAGTCCTCGGTCTCGCGGCGCAGCAGGCTCTGACGATCGCCTATGCCCGAAGGCGTTGTCGTAGAAGGTCATGGCCTCTCTCCCCGATCCAATCAGTCGCTGTCGAGCGACGGCGGCTTCCTCACCGCCTTGCCCCGCACCTTCCAGCAGGAGGCACTCACACGCGCTGCGGCGAAGGGCAGCGCACCCGCCCCACAGACGCGCGGAGGTGGTGCCCCGTGACGATCCGCCTGCTCGCGGACACCTGGTTCCGCAGGCTATGTCTGGTCGCGCTGCTGCTCGCGGCATTCCCCGCGGGCGCCCAGGACCGGCCGACGCTCATGGTCAGCGACTGCGACGACGCGGGCGCGTGGAGCGGGATCGCGGTCTCGACCGAGCACGTCACCCAGGGTGCCGCCTCGATCCGCTGGCAACTCGCCGAGCCCAAGGGCATCAGCACCGACGCCATCCCGCACGACTGGTCGGAGCACAACGCGCTGGCCTTCGACCTCTACTCCGAGCGCGCCACCGACTCCCCGTTCTGGATCATCCTGCCCTCGGAAGACCCCGACCAGGACGGCATGGACTACTTCGCCCTGCGGCTGAGGATCGACTTCACGGGCGGGCGGCACTACGTGCTGCCCTTCGACGAGATCGGGCGGACGCGTCACCCGGTTGGCTGGCACATGATCACGAGCTTCAAGCTGCACTCGGCGTGGGACCCTAACATCGAGGTCGATCCAGAGGCGGTGGTCTACGTGGACAACATCAGGCTGGAGCAGTACGACGACACCGGGCCTCGCATGTCCGATGAGGAGCTGTTCGAGGCGCTGGACCTGGAGCGCCCCGAGCTTCAGGCCGTGCGCGAGGCCGTCGCGGCCG
>JALGUI010000390.1 GCA_029820915.1 Candidatus Zipacnadia bacterium
CGCGGTGAGTCGGCAGCTCGAGGCGTTCGCTGGTGGCGAGGACGACCCGTTCGACTTCTTCCGCGCCATGATGATGGCCGACGAGGGAACCGTGGCGGCAGTGTCGATCACCGATCTCGCGCTCTCGCCGCAGATGAGCGCTGAGTTCCGGGTCGCCGAGGCACGGCTCGGCGACGGCGCCGCGGAGGCCCGCGTGGTCGGGACATCCCGGTTCCGCGTCGCGATGCCGCTGGCCAACGGCGATCGCGGCTGGAGCATCGCCTGGTGCCGGGAGCCGGTGCTCCTTGGCCCGGAGGACAGCTTCGACGACATCGTGGCGGGCAGGCTCAAGGGCGCCGGCGCGACGCAGGCGTGCCAAAGCAACCTGAAGCAGCTCGCCCTGGCGATGCTGATGTACGCGCAGGACTACGACGAGCAGCTCCCGATCGCGGATCGGTGGTGCGCGGCGACCTGGCCGTACATCAGGAACCGCGAGATCCACCACTGCCCGGCCGACGACGCGGCATTCAGCTACGCCTACAACTACAAGCTGAGCCGGCAGGCGCTCGACGGGGCGGAGGAGCCCGCCCGGACCATTGCCCTCTACGAGTCGGAGATCGGCAGGGGCGATGCCTTCGACTGGCCGGACTACCCGGGGACGTCGCTACCCGTGCCGGGCCGGCACGAGGAGGGCAACAACTACGCGTGGGCGGACGGACACGTCTCGTGGGCCGAGCCCTGGGGCTGCGGCGTCCAGGAGGACGCCTATCGGCTGGAGCGGGCGCCGGTACCGCCGGACATGCCGCCCGGCATGATGCCCGGCATGATGCCGCCGGAGGGCATCGAGATGATGCCGCCGCCCGAGCCGCCGCGCGAGGAGTAGGCCGGCCCGCCGGTACCTGCTTCGCAGGACACAGGGCGTCGGCGGCCCACGGCCGTCAGACCTCCTCGCTCAGGCCGGACAGGTCGCTCAGCCGCTGCAGGCCGCGGATCTCCGCGTACTCCGCCCACCATGCCGGGCGCTGGAAGTGCGGGTGGATGGCGTGGCGCAGTGGGCCGAGCCCCCAGCACGCGCGCTGCAGCCACTCCAGCTCATCGACGAAGTCCCCCGCCACTGCCAGTCGCTCGTCATCCCACCCGTCGCGCGCCTCGATCTGCGCCTGCAACTCGAACAGGCGCAGCTTGCCCTCCCACTGTGCCGGCCGCCAGTTCAGCTCCGGGCAGATGTGACTGCCGTGCGTCAGGCAGCCGCCCGGCAGGCGCTCGAGGAGCCGCTCGAACTCCGCCCGCGCGACCGGCAGATCCACCTCCCACGGCTCGCCCCACTGCGCCAGCCACGCCGCCCACGCCGGGGCATCATCGCCGGCGCCCAGGTAGCGCCGCGCGTACTCCGCCAGCACCTCCGCCGCGGTCGCAAACTGCCCGCTGGTCAGCCCGCCCCAGATCGCCCGGTTCGCGTCATCGAAGGCACCCTCGTCGTAGGTCACGTAGCCCGTGCAGCCGAACTCGGCGAGGTCCCGCGCCGTGCCCTCGAGGCGGTCCGGCGCGACTACCGGCCCCCAGATGCCGTAGACGTCGCGCGGCGAGGTCGGCGTGGTGTTGTAGCCGATGTGCACGAAGGCGTGCGGCTCGCAGCCTCGCGGGAGGCGCGGTCGCCCCTTCGGCCGCGTGTCGCCGTACTGGATGTGCAGCGCCGCCGAGGCGAAGACCCCCGGCGCGTGCTCGTCCGCCCACTCGGCCAGCAGCTCGTGCTCCTCCTCAGTCACCCACCAGCCGATCAGGCGCGGGGTCACGTCCGGGAAGTACTCGCGCGCGATTCCCCACGCTTCGACGAACAGCTTCGCCACGGTCACGATCCAGGGCGTGCAGTCGGGGCACGAGCAGCCGCCGTAGTCGTAGGCGAAGCCATGGATGTTGCCCAGCTCGACGCCGCGCGCCGCCAGTAGCTCGAACAGGTCGCGCGCGTTGCGCAGGATGAGCTCGCGCGCCTCGGGCTTGCTCGGACACAGGAGCTGGCCGAACATGCGGCGGTCGCCCGAGGTCTCGGCGAGCAGGTCGGGCCGGAGCTGGTCGAGGTAGACGTGATTGCTGGTGAGCATCAGGTTGGTGTCGAGCCCGGCGTCCTGGGCGATGCGGTAGTTGCGCAGCTTGCGCTCCCACAGCTCCTGGGGCAGCAGGTGCTCGCGGCGCGGGTTATCGAGGGGGTTCTTCAGGTCGGCGCTGTCGAACCAGTCGCCGTAGACGGTGTACCCCCAGCGCCGCGCCTCCTCGAGGGTCTCACGCATCTCGGCGGCGCTCATTGCCTCGTGGGAGTTGCCGAAGTGCGCCGGGCAGTACAGCTCGCGGTAGGCGAATGCGCTCATGGCTGTGGCCTCCTCGTCGATGGTTCCCGCAGGCGGAGGTTTTCCCTGGGCGCGGGTGATTCCTCCGCCTGTCGCCTGCGAGCGCCTGTCTAGTGCTTGGTGGCGGAAGGTCGCGTGCTGTAATCTGCTCCCAACGGCGTGTGCAGGTGAGGTCGCTGCGCGGCTGGCCGAGCTGCTGGCGGCGCTGACCGACACCCAGCGCATCGTGCTGGTGCGGGTGCTGCGGGGTGAGACCTGGCGGGAGGTCGCGGCGGCGCTGGGTTGCTCCGGCGCCAACGTGGCCTACCATGTGCACCGCATCCGCCGGGCGTGGGAGCAGGTGACGGCCGAGGTGTGACGCGGCAGGAGTGACCGCACGCGCAGCACGCAATCTACGGTCCCGCGAGGGCCTTCGGGCTCGACAGGCGAAGGGTTGACACGGGGGCGGCCATTCAGTATCATACTGATGTGTCGAACGCTTGTTCGAGGCCAAGACCGTGGGCGACGACCGCATCATCCTGCACGTGGACTTCGACGCCTTCTTCGCGTCGGTGGAGCAGCAGCGCAACCCCGAGCTGCGCGGCAGGCCCGTCATCGTGGGCGGGACGTCACAGCGCGGCGTCGTCTCGGCGGCCTCCTACGAGGCGCGCGAGTTCGGCGTGCGCTCCGCCATGCCCATGTGGGAGGCGCGGCGCCGCTGCCCGCGGGGCGCCTTCCTGCCCGTGGACGGGCGGACGTACTCGGAGTACGCCGCGCGCGCGAGAGAAATCCTCGCGCGCTTCACCCCGCGCATGGACCCGGCCTCCATCGACGAGGCCTGCCTCGATGTCACCGGCTCCCTCAACCTGTTCGGCGGCCTGAAGAGCCTGCTGGCGCGGCTCAAGCGCGAGGTCCACGCGGAGCTGGGCATCACCGTCTCCATCGGCGTCGCGCCCAACCGCCTGGTCGCCAAGATGGCCTCGGACTGGGACAAGCCCGACGGGCTGGTGATCGTGCGGCCCGAGGAGCTGCCTGAGCGCCTGTTCGAGCTGCC